>DAICYU010000009.1 GCA_027311485.1 Acetobacteraceae bacterium | reverse complement strand
GTCCCGCGTAGTGGTTCCGGAACCGCAGGGTGCAACTTGGTGTAGCCGCGCACATGGGTCTCATAGACGATCGTCCGGTCCCACGGGATGGAGGGCGCACGTTCCCGCCCCCAGGTGAAGGCCGGATCGATGACCCGCGACTTCGGCATGAACTTCGCGCTGTCCCGCTCATCGAATGTCAGGTCGGATTCGCCCATGACGTAGCCGAACACCGCCGGATCCCACTTCAGGCTGCCCACGTGCGCCTTGGCGTAGGGGTCCAGGACGAGCTTGTTCGGATTGAACCGATGGCCGGCTTCTGGCTCGTACGGGCCATGCACGCGATAGCCATACACCGTGCCCGGACGGGTGTCCGGCAGGTAACCGTGCCAGACTTCATTGGTGTATTCGGGAAGCTCGATCCGTTCGAGTTCCGTGGTCCCGGAATCGTCAAACAGGCACAGCTCAACCTTTGTGGCATTGGCCGAAAACAGGGAGAAGTTCACCCCCAGACCGTCCCAGTTTGCGCCGCGCGGATAGGGGGAGCCTTCGCTGATTCGTGACTTCTGGATTGCCGGCGGCATGGAAACCTCTTTGGACGGAAGGGGACATCAGGACACAAAAAAGGGGGCTGCTGCCCCCTTTTCTGCTAAAAAGCCGGATCAAGCCGTAAGGCGGCCCAACACGTAGCCGACCGCAAGCGCGACAAGCGCGGCGGTCAAGGGTTGCGACTTCACCATGTCGGTGAATTGCCCCGCCGCCTGTTGGGCCTGACCGGATGCCTGATTATACAAACCCTGGGCCTGGGTCTTCGTGTCCCCCGTCATATTGCCGACAGCTTCCTGAACACGGCCGCCGAAGTCACGAGCAGTTCCCTCAACGCGATCGTCCATGGAATCCTCCTATGTTAGGGAATGTCATAAACGCTATCAGGCGGATTTGGTTGCACGTGACGAAAGCACAAAGCGACGTGTGCGCTTTCTCGGATGCAGCTAAGATGGGCAGATGAACGCCATCGATCCATCGGTCCTGCCTGCAGACGCCCTCGCGGAGGATTTGTCCAGCCGTGGCTACGCTCAGCGGATGCTGCTGCCGCCCGATACCTGCCAGGCGCTGGCCGACCTGTATGACGAGGATTCGCATTTCCGGAAGCGGATCATCATGGAGCAACGTGCCTATGGGCGCGGTGAATACAAGTATTTCACCTATCCCTTGCCGCAAGCCGTAGCCGACCTGCGGGCGGCGCTCTATCCGCCGCTTGCCAAGGTGGCGAACGCCTGGCAACGCGTGCTTGGTAAGGACGCCACGTTCCCGCCTGATCTGGATACTTACCTTGCCCGCTGCCATGCCGCCGGACAGACTCGCCCGACGCCGCTGCTGCTGCGCTATGGGCCGGAGGGTTTCAACTGCCTGCATCAAGATCTTTACGGCGAGCTCGTCTTCCCCTTGCAGGTGACAGTGTTGTTGAGCGCCCCTGGCCGGGACTTCACCGGCGGCGAGTTCATGCTGGTCGAGCAGCGGCCCCGCGCGCAGTCCCGCGGTATCGTCGTGCCCTTGCAACAGGGGGAAGCAGTGATTTTCCCGGTGCGCGAGCGCCCGACGCAGGGCACCCGAGGATCATATCGTCTGACCATGCGACACGGCGTCAGCCGGATCACTTCCGGCCAGCGGCATACGCTGGGCCTAATCTTCCACGACGCCGCCTGATCGTCTCACTGCCTCATGCCGCGACCTGGGCATCCTCCTGAATCATGTCGGATGCCTTCTCCGCGATCATGATGGTTGGCGCGTTCGTATTTCCCGCCACGATCACCGGCATGACGGACGCATCCACCACGCGCAGGCCGGCGATCCCGTGCACCCGCAATCGCGGATCAACCACGGCCATGGGGCCGCGCCCCATGCCACACGTGCCCACCGGGTGCAGGTTGGAAACCCCGCGGGCCCGCACGTCAGCGGCAATGTCGTCATCGGTGTAGATGGCGGAGCCCGGGGCTGTCTCCTGCACGATCAGCTTCGGCAGGGCGTGCTGGCGGGCAATGCTGCGCGCGATCCGGACACCGGCGACCATCACGCGCATGTCGTTCTCGGACTTCAGGAAATTGAACCGGATCTCCGGCGGCGCCAGCGCGTCGCGGGACCGCAGGCGCACGGTGCCGCGCCCTTCCGGTGCCAGATGGACCGGGCTGATCGATATGCCCGGAAACGGGTGGGAGATGATGCCCTTTGCGGTGCGGTCGATCGTGCTCCAGACCGAGATGTTGAACTGCAGGTCAGGCCGCTCCAGCCGGGGATCGCTGCGCACCAGCGCGCCGACATACATGCCGTTGCCCGTCATCGGTCCAGTGCGAAACAGCACATACTGCGCGCCGGCCTTCAGCCGGTGCGGCAGGCTGTACTGCAGCGCATTCAGCGACAGGTTTCGAGAGATACGGTAGGTACAATACGTGTTGAAATGATCCTGCAGGTTAGACCCGACGCCGGGAAGGTCCAGTACCACCGGGATGCCAAGATCGGTCAGATGCTGCGCCGGCCCGATGCCGGAGAGTTGCAGCAGTTGCGGCGATCCATAAGCCCCACCTGACACGATCACTTCCCGCCCCGCCCGGGCGGTCTGCACGCCGCGCGGCGTCTGGAATTCCACCCCGACCGCGCGTGTGCCTTCAAGCAGCACGCGGGTGGCGTGCGCATGCGTCTGAATGACCAGGTTCGGCCGTTTCCGTGCCATCTTCAGATAGGCGGCAGCGGTGCTCCAGCGGCGCTTGTCGCGGGTGGTCGTTTGGTAGTAGCCGCAGCCTTCCTGCCGAGCGCCGTTGAAGTCCGGATTATATGGGATGCCGGCCTGCTGGCAGGCTTCCAGCAGCGCCTTCGCCATTTCCCATTCATAGGGCTGGTCGGACACGCGCAATGGCCCGCCGGCGCCATGATACGGATCGGCGCCACGCTGGTTGTCCTCGGCCTTGCGGAAGTAGGGTAGAACGGATTCGTAGTCCCACCCTTCGTTGCCGAGTTGCCGCCACTGGTCGTAGTCGGCGGCATTGCCGCGCATGTAGATCATGCCGTTGATGGAGCTTGTGCCGCCCAGTACTTTTCCGCGCGGCTGGTACATCGTGCGGTTGTTCAGCTCCTTTTCGGGCTCGGACTCGAATTTCCAGTTTACTTTCGGATCGACGAAGGTTTTCGCATAGCCCATGGGAATGTGGATCCATGGGTTCGTGTCCTTGCCGCCCGCTTCCAGCAGCAGCACGCGATGCCGGCCGCTTTCGGTCAGCCGAGCGGCGAGGACGCAGCCGGCTGACCCGGCTCCGGTTACGATATAGTCGTAGGTGTCGGCATCGTCTGGCACGTCGCATCCCTTCGTGTTGTTCAGCGAAGGATTGCGCTGGAAGGCCGCCGTGGCAATGAACGGGCCGCTTGCCGCTCAGGCCGCCATGGGGATTGTCCCGGCTTTCGCATCCTCCAGGATCATCGCGGCCGCCTTCTCCCCAATCATGATCGTCGGTGCATTTGTATTGCCGCCGACTGCCACCGGCATGATCGACGCGTCCGCGACCCGCAGCCCGGCGATGCCATGGACGCGCAGCCGCGGATCGACGACGCTGTTCGGTCCGGCCCCCATGGCGCAGGAGCTTGTCGGATGCTGGTTCGAAACGCCGGTGCGGCGCACGTAGTCCAGCAGCTCATCGTCGCTGTCGATATCGACCCCCGGGAAAGTTTCGCTGACGACGTAGGGTGTCAGCGCCGGCTGCGCCGCGATCTGCCGCGCCAGCCGCAGCCCGGCCAACGCGGCGTGGATGTCATATTCGGTCCGCAGATAGTCGAACCGGACGGCGGGCCATGCCAGCGGATCGCGGCTTCCCAATCGCACCGTGCCGCGGCCGTCGGGACGCAGATGGACTGGTGTCAGCGTGAAGCCTGGAAACGGATGCGGAATCACCGCATCCCGGCTGCGTTCCTTTGTGCTCCACTCGAACAGGTTCACCTGGATGTCCGGCCGCTCCAACCGTGGGTCGGACCGGGTGAACAATCCGGCGGTGACGCCGTTGCTGGCCATCGGACCAGACCGGAACAAAGCGTAGCGGAGGCCCGCGGCGACTTTGCGCAGCGGGCTGTTCTGGATGTCGTTCAGCGTGATCGGTTTGCTGCATCGCCAGCTTGCCGCGGTGTTGAAATGATCGTGCAGGTTCGACCCCACGGCGGGCATGTCGCGGACGACCTCGATCCCCATGTCCTGCAGATGCTGCGCCGGACCCAGCCCGGACAACAGCAGCAACTGCGGTGAGCCGTAGGCGCCACCGGACACGATCACCTCGCATCGCGCCTGACTGATACGGCGTTCGCCCGATGCCACATACGCAACCCCAGTTGCTCGGCCGTTTTCAACGATCAACCGTGTGGCGTGGGCGTTCGTCCGGATAGTCAGGTTTGCCGGCGGGTGGGAGAGGTAGGCTTTCGCCGCGCTCCAACGGCGCCTGTTATGGGTGGTGGTCTGGTAATACCCGCACCCTTCCTGCTGCGCGCCGTTGAAATCAGGATTGCGCGGAATTCCGGCCTGCACGCAGGCGTCCAGCACCGCACGTGAGAGCTTGCCCTGCTCGGACTGGTCGGAAACGTGCAGCGGTCCACCCGTGCCGTGGAACGCATCCGCCCCGCGCACCTGGTTTTCCGCCTTCTTGAAGAAGGGCAGCACGGAATCCCAGTCCCAGCCGGTGCAGCCGCGCTGACGCCACTCATCGTAGTCGCCGTGGTGTCCACGTATATACACCATGCCGTTTATCGAGCTGGACCCGCCCAGCGTCTTGCCCCGTGGCAGGTACAGGCGCCGGTTGGCCATCTGCGGCTGTGGCTCGGTTTCGAACTTCCAGTTCACCCGCGCATCGACATAGGTTTTGGCATAGCCGAGGGGGATGTGGATCCATGGGTTCTTGTCCGGTGGCCCGGCTTCCAGCAGCAGCACACGATACCGCCCGGATTCGGCCAGCCGCGCGGCGACGGCGCAACCGGCAGAGCCTGCGCCGGTGACGATGAAGTCATATTCTTCTTGCATGTTTCCCCCGGGCTGACGCGCCCTTCGCTACAGGTCGGCCACCCTGATCCAGGTGCCGATGCCGGCAGCAATCACGGCGCCAACACTCAGCCAGGGCACGGTGTCAGCGCCGAGTTCATGCGCACAGGCCGCCCATAGGACAAAGGCGGCGAAGCCGACCACGATGCCGCCGATCAGGCTCGCCTTGCCGGACTTGATCCGGGCGCGGGTCCCGCTCATTCGGCGGCCGCGGCGCGTGGCCGATGCAGGTCCGTCCGGACGGTGCTGGTGTCGTAGCCGTTGAAGACGTGCTTCAGCAGCCCGCATTTCAGGTCGGATGTGCCAAAAAACCAGTCCGCGATCGGATAGGTCAGGTTGAAGTTCCGCTCCATCATGATCGACTGGTCGTGATGGGCGATGTGATGGCGGCGGATCGAGTTCACCAGCGGGATATGCCGGACGATGCTGTCGTCGCGGACATGGCAGCAGTAGTGAAACAGCTCGTAGTTCAGATACAGGCCGACATTGGTGATCAGCAGAAGCCAGCCGGCATTCGGCAGGCCGAGTGCCATCAGGATCGCTGCGGGCGGCAGCGACAGCGCCATGAAAGCGACCAGCGCATAGGGCGGGAAGAAGACGATCCGGAAGTCCCGCGCATTGTCAAAGGCTGGCTCGACATCGGTGAAGAACTGATGGTGCGCCAGCGTATGGCGGGAATAGATGCCCATCAGGCCCTTCACAGGCCGATGCATCACGAACTTGTGGATCCACCACTCGAATACGTTGGAAATGCAGAACGCGGCTGGGATCACGAGGAACTCATACCAGGCCGGACCGGTGAGCTGGCGCGCACTGTACCAGATGGCGGCGGCGCCCAGCGCGAAGATCAGCGCGACGTGCGCCCAACCGGCATAGGCAGGGGCGATGCGGGCACGGAACTCCTCCCGGAACGCGGCCTGGCGCCGCGACATGGTCGTCTGGGCCATTGACGTACTCCCTTTTGGCCCAGGCTACATCGTGTCAGTAAGTGTTGGAAGAGTTCGGGTTTGGACACACCGGGAGAGGGGAACAGCATGCTTGAGGTGGAACGGCCTGCCGACATGAAGAACCACGTCGGCGAGGACATGGGCGTCAGCCAGTGGGTGACCGTCGATCAGGCGATGATCAACGCCTTCGCCGATGCCACGGGCGATCATCAATGGATCCATGTCGATACCGAGCGGGCCAAGCGGGAAATGCCCGGCGGCAAGACGATCGCGCACGGCTTCCTGACGCTGTCTTTGCTGCCGCGCCTGTGGGACGACGTCTATCGTATCCGGAACACGTCGCGCGCCATCAACTACGGTGCGAACAAGGTGCGTTTCACCGCCCCGGTGCCGGTTGGCGCCAGGGTGCGGCTGCGCCAGATGCTAAAGCAGGCCGATGACGTCAAGGGCGGGATCCGGCTGACGTTTGAGAGCACGGTCGAACTCGAAGGCAGCGACCGGCCGGCCCTGGTGGCGGAGACCCTGGTCATGGCGTTCGACTGACCGGCTTGCTCGCTGCTTGTTGCTCGCGCGGCAAGCAGTCCGCCAGGGTTCTGCCTTTGAATCAGCCAGTGACGCCAGCTGGGACGCTCTGTTCGTCCCTTTGTTGCCGTTGGCATGCCGACTGCTAGGGAGCCGGTCGGGCTCAACAGGTGAGGCAGAGTAATGGCGACGAAGTTTTCGCAGGGAATCACCCGGCGGTCCGTGCTGGCGGCAGCTGGCGCGGCGGCGGGCAGCGGCGCAATCACCGGATTCCCGACGATCTGGGCGCAGAACATCAAGAACGTGACGCTGCGCCAGTTCGGCACCGGCGTGTCCAACCTGAACGCGGTCGCGGAGAAAGTTAAGCAGGACCTGGGCTTCACCCTGACCATGACCGCGCTGGATACCGACGCGGTGACGCAGAAGGCGGTAACGCAGCCGAAATCTTACGATATCGCCGATATCGAGTATTTCTCGATCAAGAAAGTCTTCCCGACCGGCGTCCTGCAGCCGATGGATGCCAGGAAGATCAAGTATGTCGACAAGATCGTGCCCATCTTCACCAAGGGCAGGCTGACGCCGGAAAGCCCGGTGGGGCAGGGCACCACACCATACTCGGTCGGTTACGTCGATGGTCCACATGGCAAAACCTTCGCCAAGGGCCGGACCGAGTGGATGACGCTGATCCCCACCATCTACAACGCCGACACACTGGGCATCCGTCCCGACCTGGTCGGCCGGCCGATCCGCAACTGGAAGGATCTGGCTGACCCGGCCTTCAAGGGTAAGGCGTCGATCCTGAACATTCCGTCCATCGGCATCATGGACGCGGCCATGGTGATGGAATCAATCGGCACCATAAAGTACGGCGACAAGGGCAATATGACCCGGCCCGAAATCGACAAGACTATCGCCTTCCTGATTGAGCTGAAGAAAGCCGGCCAGTTCCGGGCCTTCTGGAAGAGCTTCGATGAAAGCGTCAACCTCATGGCCTCCGGCGAGGTCATCATCCAGTCAATGTGGTCCCCCGCGGTGGCGGCCGTGCGGTCGAAGGGCATACCGTGCACCTACCAGCCGCTGGCCGAGGGTTATCGCGCCTGGGCTGGCGGCCTGGGTCTCGCCAACCACCTGAAGGGCCTGGAGCTGGATGTCGCCTACGAATACATCAACTGGTATCTGTCGGGTTGGGTCGGTGCCTACCTGAACCGCCAGGGCTACTACAGTGCGGTGCTGGAAACGGCGAAGGCGCATATGACGCCTGACGAATGGGGCTACTGGATCGAAGGCAAGCCGGCGAAGGCGGATATCCTCAGCCCCGAAGGCAAGGTGATGGAAAAGGCCGGTGCCGTGCGTGACGGTGGGTCGTTCACCGAACGCATGGGCCACATAGCGTGCTGGAACTCCGTGATGACCGAGGATCGCTACATGGTCCGTAAATGGAATGAATTCATCGCCGCCTGAACCTGCAATCGACCATGTCCGCACGGGTTACCGGACACGCGTCCGGACCCGTCGGGTTATACCGCAAACGCGTGCCGGAGCGTCGAATTACGCACGCTCCGGCAACGCGGATGCCGCGATCGCCGCACAACGTTGCAGCGATGCCGCCGGCTACAGCGACTGCCCGCCATCCACCACGATCGTCTGCCCCGTCACCCAGGATGCGAGCGGGGACGCCAGGAACAGGGCGACGTTCGCCACCTCCTCTGGGTGGCCGAGGCGGCCGAATGGAATAGAATTGAGCACCGCGCCGTAGAGCTTCGGGTTCTCCGTCTTCCGCCTGTCCCAGATACCGCCTGGAAACTCGATCGACCCGGGGGCGATGCCGTTCACACGGATGCCGCTGCGGGCATACATTGCGGCCTGCGTGCTGGTGTAGTGGATGACCGCCGCCTTGATCGCACCGTAAGGTGGCTGGCGCGCAGCCGCCCGCAACGCCGAAATCGACGACGTATTGACCACGCATCCCCGCGACTGCTCCAGGAACGGCAGCGCCGCCTGCGTGGCATGAACGATCGCCAGCATGTCGATCGCCAGGCTGGCGGTCCAGGCCGCTTCATCGTCCGCCGCCCCGAACGCCGAGGCGTTGTTTACCAGCACATCGATCCCGCCCAGCGCTGCCGCGGCGTCGGCGATGTAACCCCGGATCGCGTCGGCATCGCCCAGGTCAACCGCCGCGGCATGCGCCGTGTGCCCGTGCTCGGCGATCTCGGCCCGTGTCTGCTCCAGCGCGTCGGCACCGCGGGCGCAGATCGATACGTCGCCGCCGGCTGCGGCGAAACCCAGGGCAATGGCGCGCCCGATCCCCCGGCTGCCGCCGCAGATGATGGCCTTGCGGCCGGTGAAATCGAACTTCATGGTGATCCCTCCGTAACGGTCCCGGGATCGAACACCGATTTCGCATCATTGCGCAACGCGGCACGGGCGGCGTCGCCAAAATAGAACATGTGTCCGCCGGGATAGACGCGCAGCACGACCGGCGCCGCGCCCTCCAGATCGGGCAACAGGCGCAGCATCCGAACGGTGGTAAAGTAGGGCGTCCGCAGGTCGAACAGACCGTGTGCGATCAGCACGCGCAGGTGCGGATCCAGCGATCGTGCCGCCTCCAGCGCCGTGAGCGATTCCGGCCGCCCTAGGCCACGGCCCCAGTTCCAGGCCGCGAACGCGGCGTCGCTGGACAGGTGGTACGTGGTGTCAGGATGCCAGTCCAGCTTGTTTGTATATATCGCCATCATGGCGCTTGTAATCGGGGCCGCGAGGCCGCTGAGTATCGGGTCCGGAAACTGGCTCGCGAGCTCACGCGGCATCGGGTTGGGCCGCATGATCGTGCCGTCATAGACGCTGGCGACCTGTCCCGGCTGTTCCAGTTGCTGGAACATGTCCGTATCCAATCGCCCGTGCGCCCGCCGTACGACCGCAGGGTCAAGGCCGGTCAATCCGGTCACCCGGTCGGTCAACCGGTTGAGCGCCGCATGGTCCCGACCGCCGCGCAGCATGTCGGTCAGATAATCACTGATCGCGTAAGCCTCGACGTCGGCCATGTCGGCGCGGTTCACGGGGCCCTTGCGGGCACGCGTAATCGCCACTTCGCTGGGCAGCAGGTCCACCCAGGTCATCGGGTCGACCACTCCGCTTTCTTCATGCACGTCCAACAGCGGCGACAGCAGGATCAACCCGCTGACGCCAACCCCGTTATCGGATTCCAAGGCCCGCACCAGCCGCGGGCCACGAAAGCCGCCGTAGCTCTCGCCCAGGATGTATTTCGGCGACACGTTCCGCTTGTTCTGGTCCAGCCAGCGACGCACAGCCTCTGCCAGCACATCGATATCCCCATCCACCGACCACAGCCGGTGCTGTGCTTCGGCGTCCGTCGTGAGAATTCGGGAATAGCCGGTTCCCGGCGGGTCGATAAACACCAGGTCGGTAAAATCCAGCCATGTATCAGCGTTGGGCACCGGCATGGCCGGCGCCGATGGCCCCTGGACGGACGGATTCAATGGCACGCGCCATGGTCCGATCGCACCCATTTGCAGCCAGGCGGACGCCATGCCCGGGCCACCGTTGAAGACGAATGTCACGGGCCTCGTCGCAGCGTCGCTGCCCTCGGCCTGGTAGGCAACGAACGCGATGTCAGTCAGCGGGGCGTCATGCGCGCCGGTCAGGTGCACGCTGCCCGCCGTGGCAGTGAACCGCACCACCCGTCCTGGCAGGTCGAGCGTCTGATGAGATGTGACGTCAGCCGGCAGATGCGCCGGCTCCGCTTTCGGCGGCGAATCCGTGGCGTGCGCAACGACAGTAGGTGCCAACAGGAAAAGATAGAGTACAGCTACAAAGATCCGTTTCGAAGACATTCCTTCAACCCCATGTTGGTACGTTACATTTATTTATCGTATATGTTACATTCCCTTATCGTCGAACAAATGCCCGCGAAACTGGCGGCAAGAATGCTTCAAAGGCCCTCATTATGCGCTGCAGCCCTACAGCGGAGAATGGACAAAGGAAGCACATGCACAGGCTAGCCGAGTTTCGTCCAGGAGACTTGCCGCACCGCATGTTAGCACAGGTGCTCGCGGCCCGCGGCGCGCAGGACCACTGGCTTCAACTGGCGTCTACCGCCATCCTGGTGCTCGGCGCCCCACGGTCGGGTACGACCTGGCTGGCGAAGATTTTCGACAGCCATCCCGAGGTTCTGTACCGGCATGAGCCGGATGAGTTATCGCCGCCCAACACAACCCTGGATTTGGCGGCGCAGATTGCCGTGTGGCTGCGCCAGCGCGGCTTGCGCGCTGCCGGAAAGCGTCCGCACTTTGCGAAAAGCTGGCGACCGCCTCCCCAGGCCGCCGCCCGCTCTGTATTGGGGACAATGTTGTCGGCTGCGGAGAGGCTGCCGCTGCTCCATCACATAGCCGCGCAGTTGCCGCTCCCCGACCTTGTAGCGTCGTCGAACTGGGGGCGGGTCCGCGCCGCCATCAAGCTGGTGAACTGGGACGGCGCCGCGGCGGCCCGCGCCATCCCCGGCACACGCAGCATCTTCATCCTGCGCCATCCGTGCGGACAGGTCGCATCGGTTCTGGCCGGCCAAGCAGCCAGTTTGCTGGACGATGGCACAGGGCAGGGGCGGCTGTCGGACAGGTATCCGGCCTTCGCGGAAGCCTATGCCGCTTGCCACGGGGTCGACGCTGCCACCTTCGCCGTGCTGCCGGAAGCAGCCCGTCTCGCCTGGGCATGGCGCGCCTTCAATGAGCCAGCGCTGATCAACCTGCAGGATCGTCCGAACGCCCGCGTCGTCCTGCATGAGGATATCTGTCGCGATCCGGAACCGGTGGCACGCGACCTGTTCGCCTTTGCCGGTCTGCCCTGGCATCCGCAAACGGGCACCTTCCTGCAGGACAGCACGAACCATGACCGGGACGCCGGCTATTTTGACGTATTCCGTGCGAGCGCCTCGGTGGCGGAGAAATGGCGTCAGACCATGGACCGGCGGGATCAGGAAGCCGTCCGGTCAGTCATCGCGGGAACCGACCTCGCAGGCCATTGGAGCGATCTGCGGTAGCCCCCCGGGCACACGGCTTGCCGAGGCCGCATAGCCCGTTGCCGAGACCGGCAAGGCACGGCTTTTTAAGCTGCGCCAAGGTGTACTCGACCGGCATGTGCAAACCCGGACCCGTCATGCCAACGTGATTTGGTTTCGGCGGCGCCACTCGGCCACATTGCGCCGCGAAACCATTACGGCATCCGCACGCGGCCGTCCTGACCGGGTCGAAATCGTTACGTACAGCGCCAAAGCGGACCGTATTCAACCAAAGAGACCATTTCCCGTTGGGTTAATGGGTCGCGAGAGGCTTGCGCGTGTATCGCCAGATCATCGGCTATATCCCATCCAACATAGTTCCGGCGACGATCTCCGTCGTCATGATATATGCCTATACCCGGCTGATGTCGCCCGCGGCATTCGGCGCCTATAGCTACATCTTCTCGGCCGTGCTGATCCTGCAGACGTCATTGTTCTATGCCCTGCCCATTGCCGTCATGCGGTTCTATCCGGGTGCGGCGCTCGCGGACCGCCGGGACGGGCTGCTGAAGGAGGCGTACGTCGTCTTCTATGGCATGTGCGCCTTCGCCATCGTGGCCTGCGTCCTGACCGGTTCGCTGATCACGCTGCCGGCTGAATACCGGGTTGCGGCGTGGCTGGCCTTGCCGATGCTGCTGGCCCGGTCGCTCGTGCAATTGAACCAGGCGGTCAACCGGTCGGCAAATCTGATGGGGCGCTTCAACACCATCGAGTGTATGCACGCGGTACTCGGCTTCGCATTGGGTCTGGCGGCGCTGCTGCTATGGCGCCGTGAAGCCGAGGCGATCGTGCTGGGGTTGTTGACCGGCGCGCTTGTCTGCGTTGCCATCGACGTGCGGCTGCTGATCTCGCCGTTCCGCCGCACTGCCGGATTGCTCAACCGGGCAGAGCTTGTGCGGCTGGTTGAGTATGCCTGGCCGATGGTCGCTGTCGCCGCGACGACTATGGTGTTGCAGAACGGCGACCGGTTTCTCCTCGGTTCGCTGGCGGGAACGGGAGTGCTTGGCATCTTCGCCGTCGCCTATAACCTGGTTGACCGGCCGACCTCAGTGATCTGCTCGTCGATCTCGACCGCGACGTTCCCGCTGGCCGTGCAGGTGCTGGAACACCAGGGGCGGGAGGCAGCGCGCATTCAGGCCGGCCGCAACGGCATTGCCCTGCTGGCCGTGACGCTGCCCGCCTGCCTCGGGTTGGCCCTGACAGCCGACTACGTCGCGGCGTGCCTGATCGGTCCGGCATTCCGGGACGGCGTGGCGGCGTTGGTGCCGATCATGAGCTTTTCCGCGCTGGCCCGCGGCGTGCGGTCGCATTTCATTGACCATGCGTTTCACCTGTCCGGCCGGCCGTTGATGATGCTGTGGACCTATGGACCCGCGGCCGTGGTGAATATCGCGCTCAATTTGTACATCGTGCCGCGCTACGGCATGTTCGGAGCCGCCTGGACGGCCCTGCTGTGCCAGGCCGGTGTCGTTGTAGGCGGCTGGTTCCTGGGAACCGCCTTGTTCCCAATCTGGCTGCCCTTCTGGCAGGTCGTCCGCTGCGTCCTCGCTGTCGTCCCGATGGCCGCGGCCCTGGTGCTGGTCCGGTTTCCGCTGGACTGGTACGGCTTGTCCGCCGCCATCGCGATGGGTGGGGCAATTTACATCGTCTGTGCGGCCCTGCTGGACGTGGGGGAGATTCGGTCGCAGGGCCTGGCGTTCCTGCGCCGCCGCGCGCAGCGCAAGATGCCGGCGCTCAGCGAGGGATAGCTACCCCGGCTGCGCGGCAACGGTCAGGGCGGTGGTCAGCAGCGCGCCGTCGCGCAGCAGCCTGACCTCGACGGCCGTGCCGATACGTTCGGAGCCAAGGAATGCGCGCAGCGCCTGCGGTCCGCTGACCGACGTGCCGTCCAGCGCGAGCAGCACGTCGCCCATTCGCATGCCGGCCTGGTCCGCCGGCCCGCCTTTCGTGATACCGACCACCATGCGGCCGGAGGCCTGGCCCGCGCGCGCGACCAGCGCATCCGGCACCACGATCGGCTGCAAGGATATGCCAAGCCAGCCGCGACGGCCGATCGTGATGCCGGCGCCGGCTTCGCTGATTGCGGACGTAAGACGGCTCAGCAGGTTGGCGGGAATCACCGCCGCCGCCTGATCCGGGCCCACGGTCAGGATGCCGACCAAACGCCCGGCGGGATCGAACACCAGGCTGCCGGGATCCAGCCGGTCGGCGGAAAGATCCAGCACCGGTGCCGGTCCGCCGTGGGTGCGGATTATGCGGTGGACAGCGGTCACACGTACCGTCGGGGACGCCTCCGCATCCGCACCCAGTACGATGACCAAATCTCCCACCGCCGCGACCGCGGCCGCCGGCATCGGCGCGGGAACCGGCGCGTCCAGGCGCAGTGCCGCCAGGTTGCAGGCAGGGTCGCGGGGACCTTGACGGGCCGGTGCCAACGCCCGGTTGGGCAGCACGACGGTGTAGGAGTCCAGCGCCGGCAGCGCCTGGTCGTTCGTGATGATCGTGTCACCCTGGCAGAGCAGGCCAGTGATATGGCGGCTGGGTCCGACGCGAACCGCAACCAGCAGCGGCGCGGCACCAACGGCGACGTCCTTCACGGCGGCGGAGAAAGCGGTGAGTGGGTTTGTCATGATGGTTACTTACACAGAAACGTGATGGCGGCCGCAAGCAGTTAAGCGTCCGCCGTTGGGCTTCAATGCAGCAGGGTTCCGTGGCTATCTGCTCACAGTCGATGTGAGGGGGTACTATGCAATACGAATGGCGCAAACTGCGGGCGGATCAGTTGCGGGAACAGGCGCGGCGCAACGCGATCGTCATCCTGCCAATTGCCTCCCTGGAGCAGCATGGCCCGCATTTGCCGGTGGAGGTCGACTCGATCCTGGGCGAAACCGTCGCCGCGCGGACCGCCGCGAAGGTGCAGGCCAAGGGACAGCCGGTGCTGGTGCTGCCCGTGATCTGGACCGGTCTGTCCGAGCATCACATGACCTTCGGCGGCACCGTGACTTTGGACAATGCCGCATTCGCGGCAATGATCGAAGGCGTGGTGCGATCGGTGCTGCGCCTGGGATTCCGCCGGATCGTGTTGCTGAACGCACATGGCGGGAATGAAAATGCGCTGCGCACCATCACCGATGATCTGACCCCGAAGCTCGGGGTGCCGATCGTGCAGTTCACCTATTGGCACGCGGCGGCCGTGGCGATCGCCAGGATTCTGGAAACCCAGGGCGGCCTGTCGCATGCCTGCGAAGCGGAAACCTCGATGATGATGGCAATCCGCCCGGAGCTTGTGGCCACCGACCGCATTCCCCTCGCCAAGGTGAACAGGACGCCGGACATGACCGATGTGGTGGGCGGCGGCGTCTATATGTGGCGCAACATCGCCAGCCGCTCCGCGTCCGGGGTACTGGGCAATCCTGAAGCCGCTTCGGCGGAAAAGGGCCGGCGCCTGTTCGATGCCATCTCCGACGCGCTGGCGGAGAAACTTTGCAACGCGGAGCTGTGGGAATTGCCTTGGACGACGGAGCCGGTCCAGGATTAGCCACCTGCCGCAACGGTGCCGCGTTGCCCGCTCGGGTCCTTCGCCGGGCAGCTCCGGCTGGTCACCATGATAGACCGTCGGCAGGCTCGCCGATTGGTGGCTGACGACGCGCACATGGCCGGGCAGCTTCGGCCATCAATCGCCGGCGGGGAACCGGCCCGAACGTGGGAGGCGAGAGACAGATGCGGATTGTGCTGACGGTCAACGGACAGCCCGTGAACGTGGAGGTGGATGAAACCACGCCGCTGCTGGACGTGCTGCGCAACCACCTGGGGCTGAAGGGCACCCGCTATGGCTGCGGGCTGGAGCAATGCGGCACCTGCATGGTGCTGATCGACGGGGAGCCTTGCTACGCCTGTGCTCGCGAAGCCGGCACCGTCACCGGCCGTTCCGTCACCACCGTCGAAGGACTGGGCACGCCGGATAAGCCGCACCCGCTGCAACGCGCGTTTCTGGAGGAACAGGCCGGCCAGTGCGGCTACTGCCTGTCCGGCATCCTGCTCAGCGCCAAGGCATTGTTGGACCGCAACCCCAACCCATCCCGGGCGGAGATCGTCGCGGCACTGGATCGCCATCTCTGTCGCTGCGGCACCTACACCCGCATCATCGCCGCCGTTCAGCGCGCTGCGCGGATGGGAGCGCACGCATGAGCGACACGTTGCCGCTGAGCATCATCAACAACCGTCGCATGGACCGGTGGCTGGCGTTCCAGCCCGCTGACCGCAGTGTGCGCCTGGCGGTCGGCAAGGTGGAGATCGGCCAGGGCGTGCTGATCGCCCTGTCGCAAATCGCCGCCGAGGAACTGGATGTGGACGTCGGCCGGATCGACATCCTGTCCGGCGATACGGACGACGCGCCGGATGAAGGGTCCACCAGCTCCAGCCAGTCGATCGAGGTCTCCGGCCGGTCGGTCCGCCTGGTCAGCGCGGAACTGCGCGCCCGCATCCTGGGCCGGCTGGCGCAGCGGCTGAATTGCGCGCCGGACGATCTGTCGATCGAGGACGGTGTGTTCCTCCAGCACGGCAATCCAACCGGACATGATTACTGGAGCTTTTCCGCCCCGGAGGATTTCGCGGCCGACGTCACAGGCACCGCCACCCCAAAGCCACCGGCCCAATACCGCGTGGTTGGCCAGCCGGTTCCCCGGCGCGATCTGATCGCCAAGGTCACCGGCGCAGCCTTCATTCACGACATGGTCCGGCCCGACATGCTGCACGCCAGGGTGCTGCGGCAGCCGTCGCGGCAAGCGACATTGACCGCGCTGAATGAAGCCGCGGTGCGCAAGGCCGCGCGGGGTGACATCCGGATCGTCCGCGTCGGCGATTTCGTGGCCTTTGTCGGCGCCGACGAAACCGCCGTGCAGCGCGCCGCCGTCGCCGCGCCGGCGCATGCGACATGGGCGGGCGTTCGTCCCCTGCGGCCGGAGCAGCAGGAAGCCGCCTGGTTCCGCGATCAGCCGGCGGATGACAGGCACTTTGGTGACCCGCCGGCTTCCGCCGAAGGCGAGATTGTCAGCCAGACCTATTCTCGCCCGTTCGTCGCACACGCCGCCATTGCGCCATCCTGCGGCCTGGCCGAGTACCGCGACGGGCACTTGTCGGTGTGGTCGCACACGCAGGGGGTGTATCCGCTCCGAAACAGCCTGGCTGACATCCTCGGGCTGCGCCGCGATCAGGTGACGGTGCGGCATGCCCAGGGTGCGGGATGCTACGGCCATAACGGGGCTGACGACGCAGCGCTCGATGCGGCGATCGTGGCGATGCAGATGCCGGACCACTGCATCCGCGTGCAATGGCGGCGGGAGGAGGAGTTCGGCTTTGAACCGGTCAGCACCGCACACATGACCCGGTTGCGGGCGGTGCTCGGCGCAGACGGCCGCCCGGTGGACTGGACCGCCGAAATCTGGGCCGGATCGCATGTCCAGCGTCCGGTGTTCGGCGGCCATATGCTGGCGCATGAGGCTCTGCCCAACCGGCCCGGCGCCCCAAAGGCCAACGACCCGAGCGAGGCGAATGGCGGCGGCGGCACCCGCAACGCCTTCCCGCTGTATGACGTCCCCGCCAAGCGGGTGATCCATCATCTGGCGCTGGAAACGCCGGTGCGGACATCGTCCCTGCGCGGGCTGGGCGCCCTGCCGAACGTGTATGCGCTGGAATGCTTCATGGACGAGCTGGCCGAACGCGCCGGGGTCGATCCGGTGGCCTATCGACTGTCCTTCCTGTCTGATCCCCGGGCCCGCCGGCTGATCGAGACCGTCGCCGAACGCTGCGGCTGGGCAGCTCGCGGTCCGTCGGCAACCGGCAAGGGGCTGGGCTTGGCATGGAGCCGCTACAAGAACAAGGCAGCCTATGCCTGCGTGGCGGTGGAGCTGGACGTGGACCGGGAGGTGACGTTGCGTCGGGTGTGGTGCGCCGCCGACGCGGGATTGGTGATCAACCCGGACGGTGCGCGGAACCAGCTCGACGGCGGGATCGTGCATGCCGCCAGCATGACCCTGAAGGAACAGGTGACGTTTGGACCGGACGGGATCGCGTCGCTCGATTGGGATGCGTACCCGATCATGCGGTTCTCGGAGGTGCCGGAGATCGACACGGTCATCATCCCCAATCCCGACCAGCCGACGCTGGGCATGGGGGAATGTACGTTCGGGCCGACAGCGGCGGCGATCGGAAACGCCGTGGCGCACGCGCTGGGCGTACGGATCAGGGATATGCCGCTGACACGGGAGAGAATTGCGGCGGCTCTGGTCGGGTAGTTGGCAGGCGACGGGCCGGCCCTATTTGGGCTTGATGTTGTCAATATCGACCGATCGCACGTCACCGCCTGCCAGTGTGACCACATACGGCTTGCTGGGCCTTATCCCCTTCCTGGCACCACCGCTGGTGTCATGGGTTGTGCCGGATTGGGGTCCGTTCGCATCACGCCTGCTGGCACTGTATGGCGGGCTGATCCTGTCATTCCTGGGCGGTGCGCGCTGGGGGCTGGCGAATGCGCGACCGGCGGCGCCGGCAGGCGTGATCACGCTCTCGATGCTGCCGACCCTGGTGGGACTCGCGTTGCTGCTTCTGCCGGCTGACATGCGGCGGTTCCAGATGGTCGGGCTGGCTGCCGCCTTGGCCGCGCAATGGCTCTGGGACATCAAGGCCGCCGGCGTGCCCGGGTGGTATCCCTGGCTGCGCTCAGTCCTGTCCGCGGGCGCTATCATCGGGTTGCTCGCGGGCGCCGCAGCGGCAGCGGCGTAATGGCACGGGGCATCGCGGTTGTGGTCGGCGCATCCGGCGGCATCGGCCGAGCGCTGGCCGAGGCACTGGCAGGTGATTCGGCTTACAACGTGGTGGTGGCGCTGTCGCGGCGCCGGCCCGCGGGATGGAACCGGCTTTGGATCAGTGTCGACACCCTTGATGAAACCAGCCTTGTCAACGCCGCGGCGGCGTTGCGGAGCGAGGGCGACCTGACCCGCATCATCGTAGCGACCGGCCGGTTGCACGGGCCGGGCACGCTGCCGGAAAAATCGATGCGCGCCCTGTCCAGCGATGCCATGATGGCGATGTTCGCGGTCAATGCGGTCGGTCCCGCGCTGGTGGCCAAGCATCTGCTGCCGCTGACACCGCGTGACCGACCCAGCCTGTTCGCCGCGCTGTCCGCGCGCGTCGGCAGCATCGGCGACAATCACCTGGGCGGCTGGTACGGCTACCGGGCGTCCAAGGCGGCGCTGAATATGCTGATCCATACTTTGGCTATCGAGCACCGGCGGTCCCGTCCGCTGGGCTGCTGCGTCGCTTTGCACCCGGGCACGGTTGATACTGCGCTCAGTGCCCCGTTCCAGGCTGGGGTCCCTGCTGGCAAGCTGTTCAGCCCGGCACAATCCGCCGCTGCGTTACTGCGGATAATGGACGGGCTGGGGGCCGAGGCGAATGGCGGCTTTTTCGCCTGGGACGGCACGACCATTCCCTGGTGAGCGCGTGGCCGCTTGATGCCTGCAGCACCGGACGGCTATATCACGCGCCTCAGAGCGGCCGCCATCGGAGGCCGGGCTGCTCAGCGCCCGGCGCCTCCGGCGATCGCGTTTTATCGTGCCGGCCCGCGCATTGAGGCCGGTTGGCCGGGCAGCTTCATCGCCGGACCGATCTGCACCGGTTTGCCGCTACTGATCCGGAACACCTGCACGTTCTGGTCGATGTAGTTGCCGACATAGACATATTCGCTGTTGGGGCTGAACGCGATCCCTTCCGGCAGCGCACCCAGCTTGGCTCTGCCGGTCACCGTCAGCGATCCGTTATGCCCGATCGACATCACGACAAGCTCACCGTTCTTCGTCGCGAACCACTCGCCGCTCTTGGCGCCGGTACCCAGCAACAGCGGCGTGACCGCCCATTTGCCATTCGGCGAAATGGCAAATCCCTCCGGTCCGTTGCCGGGACTCATGATCGAGACGACATGCGGATGCGGACCGGTGGCCTCGATGGTCACTTCGGCATCACCGTTGTCCTTCATCGCGCCGGTATTGGAAGCAATGACGTATTTGCCGTCCGGGGTGACATCGATGTTGTACGGATTGAAGGCCGATGGGATGTCCAGCGACTCGTCAAAGGTGACTTTCTGTCCGTCGATATCCAGGACGGCGATCTTGTTGACGGTGTTCAGGCAAATGAAGGCGCGTTTGCCGTCGGGAGTGATGACGACCGCCGCCGCTTC
Source organism: Acetobacteraceae bacterium (assembly GCA_027311485.1). Classification (GTDB taxonomy): domain Bacteria; phylum Pseudomonadota; class Alphaproteobacteria; order Acetobacterales; family Acetobacteraceae; genus Rhodopila. Next base: position 1,490 of record DAICYU010000009.1, on the reverse strand, counting down.
CTGCCCCAGCGACACATCGCCGACATGGGTCACCTTGCCATTCTGGATGGACAGGACGGACACGCTCTTGCCGGCGCGATTGGCGGTCAGCGCCAGATCGCCTTTGTGGTTGATGGCGATGCCGGACGGCTGCTGGCCGATCGTCAGCGTATCGGCCAGCTTCGGCGGATTTGCCGCGAGGTCGATGACATACAGCTTGTCGTCCGGAACGGTTTTCCACGTGCCAGCCTGCTGTGTGGTGACCACCGAATTCGCCACCAGCCCGAGTTTGCCATCAGGCGTGATCTGCAGGTTGGTGGGTGGGCCAAGCAGCGAGTTCATCAGGGAGAGCGACGCGCGGATATGGGGATGCGTGGGATTGGAGATGTTCATCACCAAAACCGCATCCTTGCCCGGCGGCCCGGTGATCGGCCCACTGGAATCGTAGGTCACCTTCTCGTCCAGGCCGATCAGAATATCCCGGGTGCCGGCGAAAGCAGGCGTCACCGCCATCAGCCCGCACGACAAAAGCAGCGCGGTGCGCAATGCCATGATCTGTCTCCCCCGTACATTGTTCGTCGTTACGGCGCGACCGTAAGGGCGGGGGCTGCCCGGCGCAACCTTGACGCGTCCAGGGTGGTTTGTCAGCGTCCTGGGAACAGGAGGAAGGCCGATGAAATTCGGGGTCTTTTACGAACATCAGCTGCCGCGTCCTTGGACCCAGAACAGCGAATATGAGTTGTTCCAGAATTCGCTGGCGCAGGTCGAGCTCGCCGATCGTCTGGGCTACGACTACATATGGGAAGTCGAGCATCACTTCCTGGAGGAATACTCCCACTCCGCATCGCCGGAGGTGTTTCTGGCTGCCGCCAGCCAGCGGACGAAGCAGATCAGGCTTGGCCACGGCATCGTGCAACTGACCACCAACCAGCCCCATCGCGTGGCGGAACGGGTGGCGACACTGGATCTTATTTCCGGCGGTCGGGTGGAACTTGGACTGGGCGAAGGCGCCGGACCGGCGGAACTGCACCCGTTTGGCGTGCGCGTGCGTGACAAGCGTGAGCGGTGGGAGGAGGCGGTACAGGCCATCATCCCGATGTTCACGCTGACGAGCTGGGAATTTCACGGCAAATACCATGATTTCCCGGCGCGCAATGTCGTGCCGAAGCCGTATCAGAAGCCGCATCCGCCGCTGTGGGTTGCATGCTCCAACATCCGGACCATTGCCGAGGCCGGGCAATGGGGCATGGGCGCGCTGGGGTTCAGCTTCGTGTCGCCCGAGGCGGCCAAGGCGGACGCGGTCACGCGGCTCGTCGACTTCCCCAACCTCGACGTGCGCACCAAGGCCGAGTACAAGGACTTCGTCGCCGGCCAGATCAACGGCTTCCTGCGCCTCTTCTACGTGCTGCTGGCGATGGCGGTCCCCGAGATTCCGCGCCTCCAGGACGTGCTGTCCCACGACCTGTCCGAGCTGCAGCGCGCCCTTCGCGGTTGAGGGGAATGCGAACAGC
>DAICYU010000099.1 GCA_027311485.1 Acetobacteraceae bacterium | reverse complement strand
TTGCGGTCATTGGCGTGGACTGACCCAGCTGGATACGCCTCTGCTCGACCTTGTTGCCCGGATCAACCACGTAGACATAGTCCCCCTGCTGGTCCGACAGCACGGCACTGCGCGGAATCCCAAGTGCAGTGACCGGTTCGGCGCCTTCCACCAGCACCGTCACGAAGGCTCCGTCGACAAGCGTCCGCTCGACCGGCTCACCCGGCCCGCCGGCTCTGCGAATCGGGTTGCCGATGCGTGCCCGCATCAGGATGGTGTCAGTGGTCGCGGACACGGTCGGTTCGATGTAGTCGACCTTGCCGTCCTGGTCGTACATCGACCCGTCCGGCAGCCGCAGCTTCACGACGACCGCACTCATGCCGCCTTTACCTGCGTAACGCCTCTCCAGCTCCGCCTGCACCCGGGACGACACCGGGAATGTCACATACATCGGATCCTGGCTGACGATGGTCGCCAACGGACCCGTGCTGGGGGACACCACGTTGCCGACCGTGATGCTGGTCCGGCTGATCTTGCCGGCGACCGGGGCACGGATCTCGGTATAGCCCAGGTTGATCTGCGCCTGCCGGAGCTGCGCCTGCGCCGACAGCACCTGCGCGGCCAGGGAGCGCTGGTTGGCGACCGCATCGTCCACGTTCGAACGCTGACCCGCCGGGGTCGCGAGCAATGATTGAGCCCGCGCGAGCTGGATGTTCGCGTTCGCCAGCCGCGCCGAGGCGTCAGCGACCGCGGCTTCCTGCTGCTGCACCGCGGCTTCGAATGGTCCGCGCTCCAGGCGGTACAGCAGGTCGCCCTGCTTCACCTCGCTCCCCTCGGTGAACAGACGTTGCTCCAGGAACGCGGTCACGCGGGCGGTCAGTGACACGCGATCAATGGCCTGTACGCGGCCGACAAATTCGGATGTTTCGGTGATGGCTGTCTGCTGTGCGCGCACGATACCCACCGACGGCGGACCGCCTGGTGCCTGGGCATACCCCTGGGAAACCCCGACCAATGTCAACGCCAGGGCAACGGCGCGGATCGAACCAGCAGCGCGCATCAACAATGTCTCACCTCTTCCGCGCGCCGGCTGTGGCGCCCCAGATAGTTAAAGCAAATCCACAATCCGGCAATAGGACGATCGTCATAACCCCGCAAACCGGTCATCATACCGGGTGCTGATCATCATTTCCGAGATATGCCGCCCGCACCTGCGGATCGGATCGGACTTCGGTCGGCACGCCATCCGCGATCAGCCGCCCTTTATCCAGGACGAGTACCCGATCTGCAATCTGGAACACAACATCCATGTCATGGTCCGTCAGGAGAACCGCGCTGCCGTGTGCTTGCGCCAGGTGCCGCAGCAGCGCCATCGTGCTGCGCCGGTCGGGCGGTGTCATGCCAGCGGTCGGTTCATCCATCAGCAACAGGCGCGGGGTGTTTGACAACGCCAGCGCAAGTTCTAGCCGCTTCAGGTCACCGTAGGCCAAGGTGCTGGCCGGCTGCGACGCAAGAGGCAGGATGCCGACTTCGGCCAGCCGAGCATCGGCCTCGTCGCTCAATAGGGCAGAGGCTCGGCGGAGAAAACGCCAGACCAGCCGGTCGCGCGACAGCAATGCCACCCGGACGTTGTCGCGAACCGTCAGGGAGCCGAATGTCGCCGCCACCTGAAATCCCCGGCCGATACCCAGACGCCATCGGCGGCTTGGCGACAGGGCGGTGATGTCGGTCCCGGCAAACACCACACGGCCGCGATCGGGTCGGACCTGGCCACTCAGGATATTGAAGCACGTAGACTTGCCGGCGCCGTTCGGTCCGATCAGCGCGACGATTTCGCCTGCACCTATCCCGAACGACACGTCACCGACGACCTGGTTGCCGCCGAACGCCTTGGCCAGACCATCGGCAACGAGCAACGTCATGACAGGCTTCGGCGCCATCCGGCCATCAGGCCATCCGGAAACAGGCGCACCGTCACGATGATCAGCAGCCCCAGCGCCAGGCGCCAATACGATGTCATCTGCAACAGGAGATCATGCAGGCCGGTATAGGCAATTGCACCGACAATCGGGTCAGCCACGCTGCGCAGGCCGCCAAGCAGAACCATCAGCAATCCGTCCACCGATTGCGCGACCGAGGCATAGGACGGAAACACGCTGCCGGTGCGGAAGGCAAACAGGCCTCCGGCAAGGCCGGCCGTCGCGCCGGAGAGGGAAAACGCGGCAATCCGCAATGGCTCCGGCGATAATCCGATCGAGCGGGCGCGCGCCTCATCATCGCGGACCGCGATAAGGGCCAGCCCGAATGGCGCGTTGACCGTGCGGTTGATTAGCCAGAGGCAGGCCGCGGTGCAGCCCAGCGCCAGCAGGAAGAATACAGTTGGATTGGCCGGCCACAAGCCCAGGATGCCGTCGTCGCCGCCTGACAGCCAGGTCCATTGCGTCGCAACCGCCCATACGATCTGCGCGAAGGCAAGCGTCAGCATAGCCAGATAAACACCCGAAAGGCGGATTACGGCGGTGGCGAACCCAGCGGCCGTCAGCCCAGCGATACCCACAGACGCTACCAGGGCGACCGGCAACGGCGCGGACAGCATTGTCACGCTCAGGGCCGCGGCATAGGCGCCTAGGCCGAACCACGCCGCGTGGCCAAAGCTGATCATCCCGCCGGGCCCCATCGCGAGGAACAGGCTGGCGGCAAAATTGGCGGCGATCATCATTTCCGTGGCCAGCGACTGCCATCGGGGTGACAGCCACGGCGCCGCCGCGGCCATGGCCGCAATTAACGTCCAGCCAGCATGGATGACCCGGGCGGGCAGGGGGTGTGCAGCCTGCGACCTCTGCTGCCGGACCGCTTGCGGTTGACCGGTCCCGAGCAGGCCGGACGGCCGGACCGCAAGCACCACGGCCATGAGAAGAAACATCATGACCAGCGTCGCCTTCGGAATCAGGATGATGCCGAAGGTCTGCAGCTCGCCGATCAGGATACTCGCCAGGAAGGCACCGGTGACACTGCCAAGGCCGCCGATGACGACAACGACGAACGCCTCGACGATGACCGTCAGATCGATCTGCAGATTGGCCGAACCGTCCGGCAGCATGAGCGCCCCGCCCAGGCCGGCCAGTCCGGCACCCAGACCGAACGTGACGGTGGAAAGCGTTCTTTGGTTGACGCCCAGCGCCGCGGCGATGTCCCGATTCTCGGTGCAGGCCCGGACCAGAACCCCGAAGCGCGTGCGCATCAACAGGAACAGCAGCAGCCCCAGAACGGCCGGACTCACCGCGATCAGCGCCAGATCGTACGCCGGGAAGCGGATACCAGCGATATCAATGAAACTGCGCAGCCAGGGCGGCCGGGATACGGTCAGATCGGCCGGTCCCCAGGCCAGCAGCGTGAGGTCCTGGATGATCAGCATCACGCCGAACGTCGCCAGAAGTTGAAACAACTCGGCCGAACGGTACAGATGGCGGATGACCACCCGTTCGAGACCCATGCCGATCAGGGCGGTGAGTAATCCCGACAGCAAAACCCCGATCCCGGGTCCCGCGGTAGATGCGTCAGGATGGTCCAGCCGAGATACGCGCCCAGCATGACCAGGCTGCCGTGGGCGAAATTGACGATACGACTGACGCCAAAGATCACGGTCAGTCCGGCAGCGGTCAGGAACAATGACGCCGATCCGGCCAATCCGGTGAGGAACTGGGTGACGATAAAACCCATGACAGCGGGTTTGGCGGTCTAGCCAGCCGCTGGCCGCATGGCCTTCACCTGTTCATCCGTCGGCAAGTAGGCTGCCCCGTCGGCGTAATGCCAGTCCACCATCACACCCTTGCCGTCCTTCACGGCCGTCCGGCCGACGAAGGTGCCGAGCGTGCTCTGGTGATCGAGCGCGCGGTATGATGCGGTGCCGAAGGGCGTTGGGAACGTCGCCCCGGCGAACCCGGTGATCAGCTTGTCCGCCTGCAGGCTGCCGGCCCGTGCGATGCCCGCGGCAATCGAGTGGATCAGGCTGTAGCCGACGACCGATCCCATGCCAGGCAGCGCGCCGAAGCGCTTCTGGTAGGCCAGAATGAACGCCGTATTGGCCGGTGTATGGACCTGGTCCTGAGGATAGCCAGTCACGATCCAGCCTTCCGGTGTTTCGTCGCCCAGCGGAACCAGATATTCCGGCTCACCGGTCAGGACCGAGACGACCGCGCGCCCCTCGAACAAGCCGCGTGTATTTCCCTGACGGACGAAGTTCGTCAGGTCCGGCCCGAACGTCACGTTCAGGATCGCGTCGGGCTTCGCTTCCGCCAGCGCCGCAACCGTGGCGCCGGCATCGATCTTTCCCAGGGCCGGCCATTGCGCCGCAACGAACGTCACGTCCGGCCGCCTGGCACCCAGCAACGCTTTGAACCACTTGACCGTGGACAGCCCGTATTCGTAGTTCGGCGCGACGGAAACCCACCGCTTCGCGGGGAGTTTGGCCGCTTCCTCGACCAGCATGGCCGCCTGCATATACGTCGAAGGCCGCAGCCGGAAGCAGTAGGGATTGCCCTTCTCCCACACCAGCGCGTCGGTCAGCGGTTCACCGGCGACATAGACGCACTTGCGCTGCCGCGCGAAATCCGAGATGGCGAGGCCGACATTGGACAGATAGCCGCCGGCCAGCAGCGCGACATTCTGTCCGTCCAGCAAGTCCTCCGCCAGCCGAACGGCATCCTGCGGCTTGCCGGCATCGTCGCGGCTGATCACCGCCAGCGGTCGGCCAAGCACGCCGCCTTTGGTATTGATTTCATCAACGGCGAGTTGCCACCCGTTTCGATACGGGACGGTGAATGACGGAATCGCGGTATAGGAGTTGATCTCCCCGATCCGGATCGGCGCGCCCTGCGCCCTTGTGACGGCCGGGGCGGCCATCGCCGCACTGCCAGCCAACGCCATCCGCCGCGTGAGCATGAAACCGTTTCCCGCCTGTGACTTTGTGTCGATGGCGTTGATTATGGGGCGAACGGGTCCGGCGCAAGCCTTCCGCGACGGCCGGCGTGATGCCCTGCTATGACGCCGCCGCCGCGTCGCGTACCTCGTCCTCGATCGCGCTCAGCAGCCGGTGGACGAAATACCGGGGAATGCCCTGGCCGATGAATACGATGCGGGTCGTTTGGTCGGCGCTGGGCCAGCGGTCGAGGAATTCAGGTGCGCTGAAAACATGGCGGACCCCATGAATGACCGCGGGACGGCCCGGCATCTCCTCCAGCGCTACCATCCCCTTCAGCCGCAACAGCCGCGATCCGCAGTGCTCGGCGATTGCCTGCAACAGCAGCGTCAGCGCCAGCGCGGGCAGGGGTTGGTCCCGAACCAGGGTGAATGTCTCGATCGCCCGATGACCGCCAACAGCGGGCTGGGTCAGCCGGTCCAGCCGCTCGACCGGGGCTGAACCGAACAGCGTATCTGCCGTGACATCGACTGCCGAACGCAGCCGAGCGGTCGGGTTCAGGCCGCGGATTGCGCCATGCAGGCGTGCCGAGAGCGGCTTCAGATCCTCCTTGCTGACCAGGACGAGGTCGGCCAGCGCCACCTGCTCCCTTGCTTCGGCGTGGTCCGCCAGGGTCGTCTCGCCGAACACGGCGTCGACAAGGGTCACGATCCTGTCCACCCGATGGGTCGCGGTAACCTGCCCGTCGGTCAACATCGCCTGGATCATCGGGCCCGGGTTCCCAAGCCCGGAGGTTTCGATCAGCACGCGGTCATAGCTGGCACCGTCCTGCCGGCGATCGGCAAGATCGAGCAGCGTTCGCGCCAGATCGGTCTGCACCGCACAGCACAGACATCCCGTGGTAAGCGTCAGAACTTTGTCATCGCTGCTGGCGATCAGGTCGTGGTCGAGGCTGATTTCCCCGAACTCATTGACGATCACGGCCGTCCGGCCGAAGCCCGGTTGCGTGAGGACGCGACGGATGAAGCTGGTCTTGCCGCTGCCCAGGAAGCCGGTGACGAGTGAAACCGGTATCAAGCGTTCGGCGCCGGAATGGCCGGCGGGCTGAGGCCGAGGGCATGGGCGGTGTCACAAATCGCCGCCCAGGTTTCCACTTGCAACGGGATCCCGTGCTTCAACCGCTCCTGCCGTGTGCGGGATTCCGGTTCGCCGGGGATCAGCACCTCCCCGCCGGTCTCGGCCGGGCGGGACGCTTTCACGTAACGCGCATAGTCGAGCACGGAGTCGGAAAAGCCGCTGGTGCCGAAGCTGCCGGGGGCTAGGTAGATCGACAGCATGCCATTGGCGATGCGGCCGCGCTTGCCGCCCGGGATCGGCCCGGAGGTGCCGCCGCCGGTCAGGCATCCGGCCAGCAGTTCGCACATGAATGCGAGCCCCGAGCCCTTATGCTCGCCAAATGTGCGCAAGGCGCCTTCGCCGCGTGCCGAATCCCGCACATGCGTATTTTCGATTGTACCGTAGAGCATCCGAGGATCGGCGGACAGTTCGCCGGACGGTCCGATCAGCGACCCCGGCGGGACAGGCTTGCCGCCGTTCGATGCCACCAGGACCTTGCCCTCGGCCACCAGCGAGGTAGCGAAATCCAGGATGATCGGGCCCTTGTCCGTCGGAACACCGATACAGATCGGGTTGGTTGAAAAGCGCCGGTCAACGCCGCCAAAGGGCGCGACGAGTTCGCCCGCCTGGACGTTGACGAAGTGGATCGAGATCAGCCCGGCCTCGGCGGCCCGTTCGGCCCAGTCCCCGATACGTCCGATATGGCCGGAATTCCGCAGGCCGATAGCGGCCATTCCCGCCTGGCGCGCCTTGGCGATCCCGAAATCAACCGCCAATGGTCCGATCGTCTGACCGAAGCCATAGTTGCCGTCCAGGATCGCCTGCGTCGGCGTTTCGTGCACCACGCTGATGGTCTGGCCCGCTTTCACCTTTCCTTCGCGCAGCCAGAGGATGTAGCGAGGCGTGCGGATGACCCCATGACTGTCGTGTCCGGTCAGGTTGGCCGACAGCAGATGGTGCGCGATCCGCGCACCCTCGGCCGGTTCGCACCCGGCCGCGGTGAAGATGTCCGCCACGAAGCCGCTCAGGACATCCGTGGGAACCGTCGTTGTCTGGTAAGCCATAAAGCACGCCTCAATGGTGTTGGCCGGGTCAGGTCAACCGGACATCAGGTGCGAATCAGATCACCCGTCCGCTGTCCGCCTCCATCAGGTGCATCTGGTTCAGGTCCGCCGTCAACGGCAACAACTCTCCTGGTGCGGCATGCGTCGCCGGATCGACCCGAGCGCAGACCGGTACGCCGTCCACGAAAAAGTGGACCATCGTCTCCATGCCCATGGGTTCGACGACGTCGACCGGCAGTTCAACCCGGAACCAGTTAGGCTTGCCCTGCTCATGGTATTCGAACAGGTGCTCAGGCCGCAGGCCAAGGATCATCTTCTGACCCTTGTAAGGCCCGTAGCGATCGAGGCGCGCCGGCGGAACCGGCAGCACGATGCCATCACTGACCCGCACTGCAAGGCCGCCATTGGGGCCGTCCTGGACCCGGCAAGGCAGGAAGTTCATGGCTGGCGAGCCGATGAACCCGGCGACGAACCGTGTCGCGGGATTATGATACAGTTCCTGCGGCGCGCCCACCTGCTCGATCACGCCGCCGTTCATCACCACCACGCGGTCCGCCAGCGTCATCGCCTCGACCTGATCGTGCGTGACGTAGACCGTCGTCGTGCGTACCGTCTGGTGCACCTTCTTGATCTCGGTCCGCATCTGCACGCGCAGCTTGGCATCCAGGTTGGACAGAGGTTCATCGAACAGGAACACCTTCGGGTTCCTGACGATGGCGCGCCCCATTGCCACGCGCTGGCGCTGGCCGCCGGAAAGCGCCCGTGGCTTACGATCCAGCAAGGGAACGATATCAAGAATGCGCGCAGCTTCATCAACCCGCCGCTTGATTTCCTCCTTCGGGAATTTCCGAAGCTTCAGACCGAACGCCATGTTGTCGAAGACGCTCATGTGCGGGTACAGCGCATAGTTCTGGAACACCATGGCGATGTCCCGGTCGCGTGGCGGTATGTCATTCACCACTTCGCCGCCGATCCAGATTTCGCCGTCGGTTATCTCTTCCAACCCGGCGATCATCCGCAGCGTGGTCGACTTGCCGCAGCCCGATGGGCCGACCAGCACGACGAACTCATGGTCGGCGATGTCCAGATCAATGCCTTTTACCGCTTGCACGCCGCCGTCGTATTCCTTGATGACCTTGCGGCAGGACACTTCAGCCATGAGTGCTCCGTTTCCTTGACGTTTCTGTTTATCAGCCCTTGGTCGCGCCGGCGGTCAGGCCGGCGACGTAGTAGTCCATCAGGAACGCATAGATCACGATCGGCGGCAACGACGCCAACAGGCACGCCGCCATGATCTTGCCCCACTGGAACACATCGCCACGGATGAGGTCTGAAATGATGCCGACCGTCAGCACCATCTGGTTCGACGTGTACAGGTAGGCGAGGGGGTACAGGAACGCGCCCCAGGACACGGTGAACGCAAAGATCGTCGCGGCGATAATGCCCGGCATCGCAACCGGGATGAAGATCTGCCACAGTATCTGCAGATAGCCCGCCCCGTCGATCAGCGCGGCCTCATCCAGTTCCTTCGGGATCGAGCTGAAGTATCCGATCATGATCCAGGTGCAGAAGGGCACCGCCAGCGTCGGATACAGCAGCACCAGGCACCAGAAGTTGTTGATAAGGTGTAGCATCCCAACGATCTGGAACAATGGGATGAACAGCAGCGACGGCGGTATCAGGTAGGTCAGGAACACGCTGGTCGACAGTGTCTGGCTGCCCCAGAAGCCCATCCGCGCCAGGCTGAACGCCGCCAGCACGGAAATGACCATGGAGACCGCGACCGGCAGTATCGTGACGATGACCGAGTTCAGGTAATAGGTCTGGAAGTTCGGGTACGTGATCAGATACCAGAAATTCTCCAGGGTCGGATGACGCACGAGCCATGGGCTGCCGGTCTGCGCCGAAATCTCCGCGGACGACTTCAGGCTGGTCACCAGCGTGTAGAACGGCGGCACCAGGAACATCACGACAAAGATGCCCAGGGCGATGTAGCTGCCCCACAGCGCCCACAGGCGCTGGCGATGCAGGCTGGTGCGGTGACGGGCGGCAGGCGTTTGCCCCCCCTGCATTGTCGTGGCGCTCATGCCGCAATCTCCTTGGTCCGCCGTGTGACGCCGCGCAGTACGAAGAATGCCGCGACGGCCAGGATCGGGAACATGAACAGGCTGTCGGCCGCACCCAGCGGAATGTCGCCGGACTGTATGCCGACCTGGAAGGCATAGGTCGCAAACACATGCGTCATGTCCTGCGGCCCGCCGGCGGTGAGGATACGCACGATATCGAAGTCGGCGAATGTCACGATCAGGCTGAACAGCACAGTGATCGCGATGATGTTCCGCATCATCGGCAGGGTGACGAAGAACAGCTTCTGCACCGCGCTCGCACCGTCGATCGCCGCGGCTTCATACAGTTGCTCGGGCACCGACTTCAACGCCGCCAGATACATGATCATGAAAAACGGGGTGCCGTACCAGACATTCACCGTAATCGTGCAGAAACGCGCGATCCAGCCGACGCCCAGCCAGGGCACACTGGCGAAGCCAAACCTGTTCAGGATCCAGTTGAACGCCGAGTAGGAGGGATCGAACATCCACCACCATGTCAGGGTGGACAGCGCCAGCGGAATCACCCAGGGCACAAGCAGCAATCCACGCCAGATACGCTGATTTTTCCCGGGAATATTGTGCATCAGGTGAGCCAGAACGAACCCGATCAGGGCCTTCAGCACCACAGATGTGATGGCG
>DAICYU010000098.1 GCA_027311485.1 Acetobacteraceae bacterium | reverse complement strand
GCGTATCGCTTCGCCGTGCCGCAGCCGGTGCGCACCGGGCTTCATAACGTGTTGACAAACCTGGGCACGCCCGTGCAGCTGACGAACGATATGCTGGAGGGCAAGCCACGCCGGGCCGGTGACACCGTGATGCGGTTCGTCATCAACAGCTCCGTCGGCGTGCTGGGCATCTTCGATTTCGCCACCGGCTGGGGCTATCCGAATCACGATGCCGATTTCGGCCTGACTCTGGCTTCCTGGGGCGTGCCGGAAGGACCGTTCCTGTTCCTGCCGGTGCTCGGCCCCACCGATCCGCGCGATGCGGCCGGGTTTGGGGTGGATATCGCGCTTGACCCGTTCACCTGGATCGGCAACCCACGTGACACAGCGGTAAGGGTGTTCAATTGGACGCGGTATGGCCTAAGCGCGGTTGACGCGCGGGAGCGGGTGCTGGATTCGATTGACCAGATCAAAAAGACCGCCTTGGACCCCTACGCAACGTTCCGCAGCCTGTATCGCCAGCACCGCCATGCCCAGGTTGAGGAACTGCGCAATGACCACCGTGCCACCGTACCGGCCTGGTACCCCCAGCCGGCCAAGGCTCAGGCGCAATAGACGGCCTTTGTACCGGAGTTCGCAACGCATGACTCACCGCCGGCAATTTCTGCTTTTCGCCGCCGCTTCGGGCGTGGCGCTGGCCGCGCGCCCTGGCTTTGCCCAGAGCGCGGAGAAAGCCGCAGCTTTCGTCAAGAGCACCGGGGACAAGCTGGTCGCGATCGTCAACGGCCCAGGATCGGCCGAACAGAAGCGCGCCGCGATGTCCAGGGTGATCAATACCGCCGTCGATGTCGATGGCGTCGGCCGCTTCTGCCTGGGCCGCTACTGGCGGCAGGCCACCCCGCAGCAGCAGAAGGAATACCTGCGGCTGTTCCATGAGGTACTGGTGACCAACATCACCGCCAAACTGGGCGAATACCAGGGCGTGTCCTTCGTTATGGGCCGCAGCCACATGCAGGACGAAAACGCTGTCGTATCCACAACGGTGAACCGTCCCAACAATCCGCCGACCGCGGTCGACTGGGTCATCGCCGATCCGAACGCCAACCCGAGAATCGTCGATGTGGTGGCCGAGGGTACGTCGCTGCGGCTGACCCAGCGCAGCGACTACGCATCCTACCTGGTTCACAACAACAACAGTGTCGAGGCCCTGATCACCGCGATGAAGAACCAGATCTCCCAGAACGGGTAGAGTGCGGCGGCCCGTACACGCCATCAGGACGATACCAGCGGCCCGGCCCTTTGAAGTCGGTCAATCCCCGGGCTGCTGGTATAGGACGCTTTCATACAGCAGCATCGTATAGCCGGCTTGCCCGAAGCGTTCCACTTGCCGCATGCCGATGCTGCCCAGCACGGTGCGGGACGCGAAGTTGCTTTCGCGCGCCACCGCGACAATCCGATGCAGACCAGCGTTATCATGGCCGAACCGCAGGGCCGCCGCCGCTGCCTCTCGCGCCAGGCCGCGGCCTTGTGCTTCCTGCCACAGCGCGAAGCGCAACGCGATGCCGCGCCCGTCGGCACGATGGCGCAGGCCCGCAATGCCGATGAAACGGCCGGATTCCCGGATCGCCCAGATGCCGAAGCCGTAGCGGCCCCACGCGACCACATCATCGGCCAGGTCCTCGGCGGTTTGCGCCGCGTTGCGCACGCCGCCCAGCATCACCGCGAACACCGACGGATCGGCCTTGATGGCGCATAGATCAACCAGGTCGGCCCCGCCGACCGGGGTCATGACCAGCCGTCCGGTACGCAACACCCAGGCCGGATTCAACATGGCCCACCGCCCGTCCTGTCAGCCCCGTCTTATCACCACTGCCGCAACGTAACCCGACCAATAAGCGCGGCGTCAGGTGCTTCCCGTGGCGCTGAACCGTTCGACGCCGGCCGGTCCGATTTCCCGCGCCAGCTCGCCCCTGCCGAGCATATGATTGACGTGGGCGAGCACCTCGCCGAAGGCGAAGCCGGTCTGGTGTGCGTCCAGTTCACGGGTGAACACGAAGGGGATGATTTCGGCCACCGTCAGCGCGCGGCTGCGGCAGGCCGTGGCAATTTCGCCGCAGCGCAGGCCATGATGCGTGATCAGCTCATCAATGCGGTCGTGCAAGCCGTAGAACGGCAGCCCGTGCCCCGGCAGGACCAGCACATCCCCGGCCACGGCGGCTTTGATGTCCCGCAGTGATTGCAGGTAGATCCCCAGCGCGTCCAGTTCGGGCTCCATCGGATGCACGCTGACATTGGGCGAAATCCGGGCGATCACCTGGTCGGCAGCCAGGAACAGGCGTTCGGCGGGGCGGTACAGCATCGCCTGCTCCAGCGCATGCCCGCCACCGGTCAGGACGTTGAAGGCGCGGGACCCGATGCGCAGTGTGTCGCCATGCTTGATGCGGTGATAGGCGGCCGGCACACCGGTGGTGCGGTGCAGGTACTCATGGCCGCGGCTCAGGACGATCTCAGTGGCCTCGGGCGACAATCCGTGCCGGTGGTAGAACGGCCGATACACGTCAACACCGTAATCCGCCGGGCTCATGCGCAGCAGCAGGCTCAACAGATATTCCGGCCGCGGCATCGTCAGCTCGATCCCGAACCGCTCGCACAGCCAGCCGGCCAGCCCGACATGATCCGGGTGGAAATGGGAAACGACCAGCGATGTCAGCGGCGTCTGCCGGAGTGGACCGGCTAGCGCGGTCAGCCACGCGTCCCGGCACGCATCGGTGCCCAGGCCGGTGTCCAGCGCGGTAACACCATCCTCATTTTCAAGCAGGTAGATGTTCACGTGATCCAGCCGGTATGGCAGCGGCAGCCGCAGCCATGACACGCCGGGCGCGACCGCGCGCACTTCGCCCGGTGCGGGCGGCGTTTCGAACGGGAAGGTCAGTCGGGACGGAGCGTGCATGAAACCTGTCAACAACCAGTGGGTCAGGCGGGTGGTGGAGCGGGCAGCGAGGAGGCAGACAGCGGGGCCAGCAGATGCTGAACCGGCTGCCCGGTTTCGTCGGAAATCAACTCGGCGATCAGCCGGCGATGACACGTCGTATGGTCGCGTTCGAAGCACAGCAGACAGGCGCGTCTCTCCCGCGCCAATTGCTTGGCCTGCGCCAGTTCGGCCTGGGCGCGGTCGGACGTCATGTGTTCACGGAAGATCGGCACCATCCGTTCGGGATGCCCGGCCCGCACCGCGTCACGCCCCGGCTTGGGCGTGCCGAGGCCCTGCAGGTGAACATAGCCGATCCCGGCCTGATCCAGCGCCGCGGCCAATTGACGCTTGGAAAACCCTGGCTTGCGAGACGCCGCGACCGCCCGCACGTCGATCAGCAAGGCGGTGCCGGCATCCCGCAGCGTGCGGATCACGCTGTCGATCGTGCAGCCTTCATAGCCGATGGTCTGCAGGTCCGGCATCAGCCGGCCGCCAGCCAGTCCTCGATCAGGCGGCGCGCGATGCTGTCCGTGCGCGGCAGGTCGAAGCCGTGCTGCTTGTGCTCGCGCATCTCCTGCCGAGTGAACCAGCGGGCATCCTTCAGTTCCTCGGGGTCTATGGTGATCGCTTCGGTCAGGGCCTCAGCATAGAAGCCCAGCATGATGTTGCCGGGAAACGGCCAGGGCTGGCTGGAGTGGTAATGCACGGCGCCGACCTTGATGCCGGATTCCTCGAACACCTCCCGCTGCACGGCCTCCTCCAGCGTTTCGCCCGGTTCGACGAAGCCGGCCAGGGTCGAATACATCGTTGCCTTTGGAAAGCGGGTTGAATGGCCCAGTAACGCGCGGTCGCCGCGATGCACCAGCATGATCACCGCCGGGTCGGTGCGCGGGAAATGCTGCGCGTTGCAGGCGGTGCATTGCATCATGTGGCCCGAGCTTTTCACATCGCACACCCCGCCGCACACGCCGCAGAACCGGTGCCGCTGCCGCCAGTGCATCAGCCCGCGCGCATGCGCCAGTACCGCAGCCTCGGGCCGCGGCACGCCCCAGCCGACGGATCGCAGATCGACGAACGTGCCCAGAGCGTCCGTCAGAAGCGGCAGCGGATCATCGGCGGTGCTGATGTCGACAGCGAACACCGCCTTTTCATCCAGCAGGCCCAGGAAGGCCCACGGCCCGCCCAGCATCCGCAACGCCGCGGCCGCGTCGCCGGCGATATACACGGCCTCCGGCTGGCCCGCCTCCATGCCGCTGACCAGATTGCGGCTCCGCCACACCGGGACAAACAGGCTTTCGGGATTGTCCAGCTGCGTCGCGATCCAGGCATGATCCTCCCGCCGCGCGGCGATGCGGTCGAGCGGGCTGGAGGAATAAACGTTTGGCCGGCTGGCAAGGATCAATGTCACAATCAGGCATCCGCTTTCTTGGTCGCCCCGGACCGTGCCATGTGCGCCGCCGCGAGGCAACGATGGCTCGGCCCGACGGCCCGGTCGGTGCAGATACACCAAGGGCCAGGCGCCCGCAGGATCAGACCAGCGTTGCGTCCAGCGTAATGGTCGCGTTCAGGACCTTCGACACCGGGCAGTTCTCCTTTGCCCCCTTGGCCAGCTCCTGGAACTTCGCGTTGTCCAGCCCGGGAACCTTCGCCTTCAGCACCAGATGAACCGCCGCGATCTTCCAGCCGCCATCGACCTGTTCCATCGTCAGGTGGGCGTCGCAATCCAGGCTTTCCGGCGGATGGCCGGCGCCACTCAGCTGGAACGCGGTGGCCATGCTGAAACACCCGGCATGCGCCACGGCGATCAGTTCCTCGGGGTTGGTGCCCTTGCCATCACCGAAGCGCGCATTGAAGCCATAGGGCGTCTTGTTCAGCGTCCCGCTCTGCGTCGTCAGGCTGCCAGTGCCGTCCTTGCCCGATCCGCTCCATTGTGCCGAGGCGTGCCGTTTGATCTGAGCCATGCGGTTCTCCTCCATTCTGGATGCCGCCGCGATGCGGCGTGACCAGGATATAGGGAGCGTACCGGTTTTTGCGGATCACTCCGCCGCCAACGGCAGCGCCGCGGCCTCGGCCCGCATCCACACGGCAGTATCGTGGAACACCGCGCCGCCCCAGGGCGGCCCCGGATCATCGCTGGTCAGCGCATTCACCCCGATCCCGCCTTCGAAGCATCCGCTCGGCCACACGCTCTCCACCACCAGCACGCCCGGCTGCTGGCCTTCGGCGATGTGCGCGTGGACGATGATTTCGCCACGGCTGTTGCCCAGGCGAACTCTGGCGCCGTCGATGACGCCCAGCCGAGCGGCATCGTCGGCGTGAATCAGGACGGTCGGACGGCCTTCCCGGCGGCGGCTGGACGCCATTTCGGTGAAGCTGGTGTTCAGGAAGCTTCGGGCTGGCGCGGTGACCAGGCGGAACGGCACGTCGGGACCGGCAAGGTCGATATTGTCCATCTGGTCCGGCAGCTTCGGCATCACCGCATGGTTGTCGCCCAGCGCCTGCCACGTCGGCGCGAAATGGAACTTGCGGTCGGCGTTCGGGAATCCGTCCAGGAAATGCGCCTCCTGGAACGGGCGCATGACGTCGATCCAGCGCTTGTCCAGCACCGTCTTCGCATCCGGATAGCCCGACACACGCAACGTTTCGTCGATGATCTGCATCGCCGACATTTCAAACCCGCGATGCTTCGCCCCCAGCCGCGACGCCAGCCCCTGCAGCACCGCGTGGTTGGGTCGGCATTCGCCCGGCGGTTCGATCAGCTTCGCCCCGATCTGGATATGGCTGTGGCCGCCGGCCTGGTACAGGTCGTCATGCTCCATGAACATGGTGGCCGGCAGCACGATGTCCGACCAACGGGCGGTTTCGGTCATGAATTGCTCATGCGTGGCCACGAACAGGTCGTCCCGCGCGAAACCACGGCGAACCCGGTTGCTGTCCGGGCACACGGTCAGCGGGTTCTGGTTCTGGATCAGCATGGCATGGACCTGCGGCCCGTCGCCCAGGTCGCGGCGGTCACCGTTGAGGATGCTTGCCATGCGGCTCATGTCCAGGGAGCGGACGGTCCGGTCCACCACGTCCAGGCCTTCGATCAGCGTCTTGTCGATGCCGTACATACCGCGGTTGGACCACAGCGCGCCGCCACCTTCGTGCTGCCACGCCCCGGTGACCGCGGGCAGGCAGGTGACGGCATGCATCGCCGCGGCGCCGTTGCGGCTGCGCGCAAAGCCATAGCCGCACCGGATGTAACTGCGCTTCGTCCGTCCGTACAGTGCGGCAAACGTCTCGATCTGCTCCACCGGAATGCCGGTGATTTCGGCGGCCCAGGCCGGGCCGCGCTGATGCAGATGCGCTTCCAGCGCGTCGGGGCAGTCGGTGTAGGCCTGCATGTAGGCACGGTCGGCATAGCCGTCGCGGAATGCGACATGCATCACGGCACAGGCCAGCGCCGCGTCGGTACCCGGACGCGGCGCCAGGTGCATGTCCGCCACCGCCGCCGTATAGGTCCTGTAGGGATCGACGACGACCAGCTTTGCCCCGCGCTCCTTCCGGGCGCGCGATACGTGCGTCATGACATTGACCTGGGTGGAGACGGGGTTGCCGCCCCACACCACGATCAGATCCGACTTCGCCATCTCCCGCGGGTCAACGCCCCGGCTGGCGCCGACGCCGGCGCGCCATCCCATCTCCGGCAGCGATGTGCAGATTGTCAGCCTCTGGCCCGAATACCGCATCACGTTGCGCAGGCGGTTGATGCCGTCGCGCTGCACCAGGCCCATGGTGCCCGCGTAGTAGTACGGCCAGACCGCCTGGGTGCCATGGCGGGCAGCGGCGTCGATGAACTTTTCGGCGATCCGGTCCAGCGCCTCATCCCAACTGATCCGGCGGAACTGGTCCGAGCCCTGCGGCCCGGTGCGCAGCAGCGGATGCGTCAGCCGGTCCGCATGGTGGATACGTTCGGCGTAGCGCGACACCTTCGCGCAGATCACCCCGGCGGTGTAGCTGTTATCCGCCGCGCCATGAACGGCGCCGATGCGGGTGCCATCCAGCACCTCCACCGATAGGGCGCAGGTGGAGGGGCAATCGTGCGGGCAGACAGATGCGTGTGTGCTCTTGGCCATGAGCACAGCCTAGCCAGGGACCTTCCGGTGATGCAATCGGGACGCCAGCGGCCTACGCAATTGGGATGCCGCCGGCCTACGCACTTAGGATGCTGCGGATGCTGCGCCCCCCGCCCGGCCCGTGCAGGACTGCGTCATGCCGCCTGCCTGTGCAACCAGGCCGGGGAGCGCTGTGCCAGCCCACGGGCCACGGCGGTCGCCAGCAGGCGCTGCCGGTGCAGGGTCCAGCGCAGGCCGGTTTCGGTGGTCACCGCCCGCCGATAATGCGCCGTGTGCATCGCCTGTGCGTCGCTCGCCTGCTTCGCCGCGTCATCGTAGAATGCGCTGATTTTCTCCACCCCCATCCCCGGCGTGGCCAGCCAGCGCGGCACATGAACGGTGCAGAGCTGCTCGACATCCGTCAGGGCACGGGTCATCCCTTTGCCGGCCGCCGGACACGCGGTCTGGAACGCATCGCCAATCAGCACAAAGCCCGGCTGGCGGAATCCGTCGGAGGTGTACAGATCCGTGGCGCGGACATGCACCGGCCCGGCGACCCGGAACGGTCCCAGCACCTTGGCGAGTCCGGGCAATGACTGATTCAGCACCCGTTCCGGCTCCTGCTCCAGCGCCTCGGTCCACGGTTCCCGGTAATCGCGGAAGGTGAACAGGTTGGCACGCATCGTCGCGCCGATCTCGAACGCCGCCAGATAATCAATCCGCTCGGCTACCCGGTCGCCCTGGTACACGGTGAACGGATACAGGAAATGCCCGCCGGTCGCCGGCACAAGGTCGAAGCCGAATGTCAGCGAATGACCTTTGTGCAGCATCTCCCGCGTGACGCCGAGCTTGCTGCACAGGGCGAAGCCAAGCCCGGTGGCGACGATCAGCAGCCGTCCGGTCACTACGCGGCCATCCGCCAGCAGCACCCGCTGCTCCTGCGTGCCGGTCTGCACGTTCGCAACACGGCCAATCAGCAGTTGCACGCCGGGCGGCAACAAGGCGCGGGCCGCGTTGACGATCGAATCGTAGCGCATGCCGTAGTTGATGGTCGGCCAGGTGCCCAGCAGCCGGCCGCGCCGGCCCACCGCAACCTGCCTGACACAGGGCACGCCGGCGGTGATGGCATCCAGCAGGCCCAGGCGGCGCAGGGCGTCGGCCTGCGGTTCGTCCATGTGTTCGGCCCGAAAGTCGGGCGGATAGATCCTGTGGCGATCCACCAGCGCGACGCGATGCCCGGCCCGCGCCAGCACGACAGCGGCGATCGTACCGCTCAGCCCACCCCCAACCACAATGACGTCAAGCATCCGCACCCCCTGACACAGCATTCGACAATCCGCGCGCGCCGGCGGTCAGCATGTCCTGGCCCGGTTCGGCGCGGGCGGCCCGCCGGTTCTGCTGCCACAGAAACGCTTGCAGAGCGGCGGAACCGATCAGCCCGTGTGAAAACATGTAGTCTTCCAGGCACCGGGACGCGGTTCCAAGCCTGGTCTTGTAGTCGGCGTCGCCGCGCAGGAAGTCGAACCGGTGCAGTCCATTGTCGATCGCCCACATCACCAGAAGGTTCATGTGAACGCGCCCGGGCGACAGCTTGGCCGCAGCGATATCGTAAGAGGAGACGTAGTAATACAGCCCGTCCCGGCCGGCGAAGCCCAGATGCACTGCCAGGCTTTCATCGCCGCAATCCAGCGTGGTCAGGTGCAGCGTCTGGTCCCGGCAGGCGGCCATGGCCACGTCTTCAAAGTACAAATCCAGGTTATCGGAGAGATAAACCGTTTCTGTGCCACGGGACCGCGACCATTCGGCCTTGAACCGGACCAGCGTCTGCACGGCCTTGCGAATGGCCTCGGGTTGCGTTGCCTGGCGCATCGCCACCGGACCGCGCTTCTCTATCAGGCGCAGCTTTTCCCGATGCTCCGCCCGCATGCTCTTGGGCAGTGATGCAAACCAGGCCTGACTATTTGAATGGGCCAGGTTGATCGCATGGATCAGCTGATCGTCGCCGATCTTGTGGGCGAAGCCTGTCAGCGGCTGGCGAGATGTCGTGTCGCTGCGGACCCAGCGGAGGCGCGCGATATCAAAGTATCCGCTCTGGCGCACGGCCTGCCATAACGCGCCGGGGTCCGCGCTGTCGGATAGCAGTATGTCCGGATAGTCGAAGGCCGCGGTGCCGGCCCATTCCAGTATGCGCAGCATGCGTGATCGCCGGATGGCGAAGGAGGCGACCGCGACCAGCGTCCCATAGTGGTATCCAAGGGCGATCAGCGGCGTCCAGCCCTCCCGCAGGCCAAGATGCTGCCACCAGATCCGGTGCAGTTCCGGATTCTGGAACGGCGAGCGGCCGCTGGCGTGGTACAGCGTGCGCCAGTCGGGCAAGACATGATCGAGGTCCGACAACTCCGTCAGCAAGCGAACATGCATCGACGCCCCCAGCATGGTGGAAATTTTATTCTGCAGGATTTGTCTATTCAGACACGCGGGATGGGAGAACTGCTTGGATGCCCAAGTAGATCCATGACCGTTAGTTTTTCAGAACCGATGCGGCCGGTAAATTCACGATGGCGCAATCAATGCGCATCCAGGGGCTGCTTTCTGATCTGTGATACGCCCCCTGGCGCCCAGGAAAGCGGGAACAATTTTACTTTTTGATAATGTTATGCCAGGCGTCGCTTGCGCCGAGTGGTCAGCGCGCGGGGCTGGTGGGGCGGGCGCGCACGCGCGATGAAACGGGACGGCCGCGCGCAACCCGCATGCCGCAGCGCACCGCGCACGCCCTGACCACGCCGGCGGCTCGGCCGCAAGTCTTGTTGCGGGCCAATACAGTCAAGGTACGATAACGCACAGAGAAAGAGTAAAATCAGGCACTTCCCAGCGAACCGACGATATCCCCGTGCAGCGCGCCGACCTCCCGCTGCACATAGTCCCGGAACGGCGACAGCTTGCGGG
>DAICYU010000097.1 GCA_027311485.1 Acetobacteraceae bacterium | reverse complement strand
GCTTCGTTGACCTCGACACCGCGAATCATGGTGCGAAGGATGCCAATAAAGTTCTCATACGACAGATTAACCCGGAGTTCGCCGCGCACAGTCGTAATCTCGATCGAGCGACGAATCAGTTCGAAAGGGGGCAAATAATTCACAGTCTGTCCTTTTCTGAGATGGAGCCAGGATGTACGCCCTATGTCGAAATAGCTTGTTTGTGCCGGAATTGGAACACCTTCGAACACAATTTTGCAGGTGCAACATCCACACCATCCTGCTATTGCACTGCACCGGGAATTTGCAACCACTAGGTTCAGTCGCATGACAGAAGGCAAAGCGGGCATCGGCTGGCGGCCGCATCCCTCCGATGTGGAACTCGCAACGATCGTCAGGAATTTCCACAGTGCGCGGATCCTGGTCATCGGCGACGTCATCCTTGACCGCTATGTGACAGGTGCGGTCAGCCGCCTCTCGCCAGAGGCCCCCATTCCCGTGCTGCGGCCACAAAACCACCGCGCCACTCTGGGTGGCGCCGCCAACGTTGCGCTGAACATCGCCACCCTGGGCGGCACTGCCGTACTGATTGGCACCATCGGCCACGATGCGGCTGGCGATGAGGTCGAGCAGTTGGTTGCCAGCACGCCGAACGTTACATCCGCGCTGGTTCGGGTCGATCGCCGGCCAACCACGGCCAAAACCCGGTTTATGACCGGCTCCCATCAGCTTCTCCGCCTTGACGAGGAAACTACTGCGCCGCTCGACAGTGCCGCGCTCGCCGGGGTGATGGAAGCGGTTGACGCCACCATCGACGGCGCTGATGTCATTGTATTGTCAGATTATGCCAAGGGCGTTCTGTGCGACGCGGTGCTGGACGCTGTCCTCGCCCGCGCCACCGAAGCCGGACGGCTCATTATCGCCGATCCGAAGCGGCCGGATTTCGCCGCCTATCGCGGCGCCACCATCCTGACGCCGAATGAGAATGAGGTGCGCGTCGCCACCCGGATCGATGCGGACCATGATTCCGAGGCTGACCGGGCCGGGCGAGTTGCGCTGGATGCGACGGGCGGTCAGGCGGTGCTGGTCACCCGCTCCTCCAAGGGCTTGACACTGGTCTGCCGGGATCAGGAAGCGCTGCATCTGCCGACCCGCGCACGCGAGGTCGCCGATGTGTCGGGCGCCGGCGATACGCTGGTCGCCGCGTTGGCTGTTGCGCTGGGGGCTGGCGCGCCGCTGCACGAAGCGGCGATGCTGGCGAACGCCACCGCGGGCATTTCGGTCGGCAAGCAGGGCACAGCGACAGTCTCCAGCCAGGAACTGCTGGACTGGTTGCATCTGGACGACCTGGTCACCACCGATCGCAAGATCGTCGGCTTGGACGACGCGCGGGAAAAGATCGCCGACTGGCACCGCCGTGGCCTGAAGGTCGGGTTTGCCAATGGCTGCTTCGACCTGATCCATCCCGGCCATGTCCGCCTGCTGACGGAAGCGCGTGCCGCGTGCGACCGGTTGATCGTCGCGCTGAACACCGATGCCTCGGTCAAGCGCCTGAAGGGCCCGACGCGGCCGCTGCAGAACGAAATGTCGCGGGCCACAGTGATGGCGTCGATGGCGCCTGTCGATCTGGTCACGTTATTCGACGAGGACACGCCGTACGAGATGATCCAGGCGCTGCGGCCGGACGTGCTCGTGAAGGGCTCGGACTATACTGTCGATCAAGTCGTCGGCGGTGATCTGGTGCAAAGCTGGGGCGGCAAGGTGGTGCTGGTCAACCTGAAGGAAGGTCACAGCACCACGAATACGATCCGGCGCATGACCGCGCCGGTTGCCTGATCACGCCGCGGCCAGGGCCCGATCAAGATCCGCGATCAGGTCGGCTGCGGTTTCCAGCCCGATCGAAAGCCGGATGACATCCGGCCCTGCCCCGGCGGCTTGCCGCTGCTCATCCGTCAGTTGGCGGTGAGTCGTCGATGCCGGATGCAGAATCAGGCTGCGGGTATCGCCGATGTTCGCCAGGTGTGAGAACAGGCGCACGGACTCGACCAGCCGGATGCCGGCTTCGTACCCGCCTTTTACGCCGAACGTGAACACCGCACCCGCGCCGGCCGGCATGTATTTCTGTGCCAGCGCATGGAATGGGCTTGTCGCCAATCCAGCGTAGGATACCCATGCAACCCGCTCGTGCTCCGCGAGAAAAGCCGCGACCGCCTGGGCATTGGCGCAATGCCGCTCCATCCGCACATGCAGTGTTTCGATGCCGGTGATCGTCAGAAACGCATTCATCGGCGCCATCGTCGGCCCATAATCGCGCAGTGCCACCGCGCGGGCCTTCGTGGTGAAGGCGAAATCACCGAAGTTTTCGTAAAACCGCAGGCCATGATAGGCCGGCTCCGGTTCCGTCATTGACGGGAACTTGCCGCCCTGCGCCCAGTTGAACTTCCCGGATTCCACGACAATGCCGCCCATGGAATTGCCATGGCCGCCCAGGAACTTGGTGGTGGAATGGGTGACGATATCCGCGCCCCACTCGATCGGCCGGCACAGGTATGGCGTTGCCAGGGTATTGTCCACGATCAGCGGCAAGCCCGCGGCATGCGCCACTTCGGCGATCGCCGCGAGATCGACGATGATCCCGCCGGGATTGGCCAGGCTTTCGACGAAGAACGCCTTGCAGCGCGGGGTCAGGGCCTTACGGAAATTGTCGGGGTCCAGCGGATCGACGAAATGGCAGGTCCAGCCGAGCTTCTTGAAGGAGAGGCCGAATTGGGTGAGTGAGCCGCCATAGAGGTTGCGGCTGGCGATGAACTCATCGCCCGGTTCCAGCAACGTGGCGAAGGTCAGGAACTGTGCGGCATGACCAGATGCGGCGGCAACCGCGGCGCGCCCACCCTCCAGGTTGGCGACGCGCTCCTCCAGGACCGCAACGGTCGGGTTGGTCAGCCGGGTGTAAATATAGCCGAAATTGTGCAGGTTGAACAAAGACGCCGCGTGATCGACGTCATCGAATACATAAGCCGTGGTCTGGTAGATCGGCGTGGTCCGCGCCCCGGTTGCCGGATCGGGCGCCGCGCCCGCATGCACGGCACGGGTTTCAAACCCATAGCTGATATTCGTCTCAGGCAGCGGTTGGGGCTTGCTTCGCCGCTGGGTCGGAGGTTCCGGCGCGCGATTGCGAATAATGCCGGAGTTCACACCGCTCCAGGACAATTCACCGCCCAGCCGTCCGAATTCGATTTTCGGACAGCGGTTCATGATCACTTCAATGCCCGCCGCCTCGGCTTTGGCGGCAGCCTCATCATTGCGGACGCCAAGCTGCATCCAGACCACCTTGGCACCGATGGCTATGGCGTCATCCACAATCGGCCCAACGGCATCGGAGGCGCGGAAGACATCGACCATATCGATCGTTTCGGGGATCTCACGCAAGCTGGCGTAAATACGCTCACCCAACTGGTCCTGTCCGGCGGTGGCCGGGTTGACCGGGATCACCCGGTAACCCTTCCCCTGCAAATACTTCATCACAAAGTAGCTCGGCCGGTTCCAGTTGGAGGACGCTCCGACCAAGGCGATGGTGCGAACCGTGGACAGGATGCGACGCAGCTTGGCGTCAGGATACGCGATCGGATCGAGTGCGGTCATGGACGACTTCCTTAGCGGGCCTGCTGGATGGCCGACAGGATCCAGTGCCCACCACGGGAACGCACGAATGTCCAGAGTTCCGTTGCCGTGACATGTTCATTCGGGTCGCCGTCGACGATTCGGCCCGACATGTCGCGCGTCACGTCCACCATCGAGAACCGCATTGCCACCGTTGCATACTCCCGCCCGGCCTCGGCCCACGCCTGGGACAGATCGCCCTGCAGCAGCCGAACGTCGCCAACGGTGTTGCGCACGCCCCGGCTGACCTGGTCGGACAGTTGTTCGGAGAAGTAGCTGACCATCTCCGGCGTTGCCATGGCCTGCAACGCGTTCAGGTCGTGCGCCGTCCAGGCGGCCTGAATTCCCTTCAGCAACTGCTCAAACTGCTGATAGTCGGCCGGGCTGATCGCGATCGGTGGCGGGTTGTTGCCTCCCCCGCTCGCGGACATCGGCGGCGGGTCAGGTGTCGGACCAGGCATTGGGCCGCGGGCAAACACGCCCGGCCCGTTCGCCGCCAGCGATGAGCGGCCGCTGAGGAATGTCCGGAACAGGAAGCGGCCGATGAAGAAGATCAGGGCCAACTGCAGCAACAGGCCGAACAGGCCAGAAAAGCCCAGCCCGTTCCCCATGAAGCCATGGCCGAACAGCAAGCCGCCGATGCCGGCGCCAATCAGGCCGCCCATCAGGCCAGATACGAACGGCGATCGGCTCCTCTGATAGGGGGACGCGTATGGCGATGCATAGCTGGGCTGCGTCGTATTGGGCGTGAAGCTGCGCTGCATGGGCTGCGCCGAGTAAGGCGCGACGTTGGTTCGCGGCGGCGCTGAATAGGTCATGCTGCCGCGGCTGCCGAACGAACCACGACTGCCTGCCCGCGCCTCGGCCAGGCCCGGCGAAAGCGCCAACGCCAGGGCGATAGTCCCGGCGAGCAGAGGACGAATTGAGTGCATGCTGTTTTTGCCGCGGATGTGGTGGACCATAATATGGTACCGCCGCATGAATGCGGCCAGAGGCACGCGCCCCGCGCAAAGCAGAACGTCCGCCCGGCATGACCAGGGCGGACGTTCAAGCGTATCAGTTAGGAATCCGGTTCGACTGAAGCCGCGTCACGTGCGGAGGGCAACCACCGGCCCAAAGGGCCGAAATCGGGTTGCGCGGGCGGTTCAGTGAACCCGGATCTGCCGGCCTTCGGGGATGCGGATTAGCTGCCCCGGGCGTTCAGCGTGGTCGACTGGGCGCTGCGTTCAGCCTTCGGCGCTGTCTGATCGGCGGCCATCGGGATCTGATGGGTGGCGCGTTCAGCAGCCAGCTTCTGCGCAGTCCACGGTGCACCCAGCGGCGGGTTGACCATGCTCTGAGGCGCGCCTTGTGCGGCCGCGACGCCCACACCGAGGGTCAAAGTGGCGGCGGCAGCAAGCAGAAACGATTTCATAGTGTTAGCTCCGTACTCTTTCTGTCTGGATGACCAGATCGAAGCCTTAGATAGAGATTGGCTTTCGGAAGGTAATGCTGCAACGCAGCATAAGTGCTATGTTAAAAATGGTGAAATAAATCCGCCATACGTACGTATGGAAGCATGAGCCGGTGCCTGTTGGGCGCGCAGACTTGCCTTGGCCAAGGCGCCTTTTGCGCAACCGGTCGCCAAATCCCGCGTAGCGGTGTAGTGAAGCCGCCCTGTCAGGCATCGGAGGCGATTTGGTGGAGAACGACACGGTCAGGACGGGCACCACGGGCACCGGCCGGGAGGTCGCCGCTGCGGACACGGGGCGCGACTTCATCCGCGACATCGTACAATCCGATCTTGAAGCCGGGCGCGTCCAATCCGTCGTCACCCGCTTCCCGCCGGAACCGAACGGCTTCCTGCATCTCGGCCACGCCAAGTCAATCTGCCTGAACTTCGGTGTCGCGCAGGACTTCGGCGGGCGTTGCCATCTGCGCTTCGACGACACCAACCCGGTAAAGGAGGAGCAGGCCTTCATCGACGCCATCCAGCGCGATGTTCACTGGCTCGGCTTCGACTGGGGCATGCACCTGCATCACGCATCCGACTACTTTGAGCAGTTGTATGAGTGGGCCGAGCACCTGATCGGTACTGGAAAGGCGTATGTTGATGATACGCCGCCAGAGGCGATGCGCGCCCAGCGCGGCACGTTGACCGAACCCGGGCAGAACAGCCCGTTCCGTACCCGCTCCATCGACGAAAACCTGGACCTGTTCCGCCGTATGCGCGCCGGGGAGTTTCCCAATGGCGCCCGGGTGCTGCGCGCCAAGATCGACATGGCGTCAGGCAACATGAATCTGCGCGATCCGGTCCTGTACCGCATTCTGCACGCCACGCACCCGCGGACCGGCGATGCCTGGTGCATCTATCCCACCTACGATTTCGCGCATGGGCAATCAGACGCCATTGAGGGGATCACCCATTCGGTCTGCACGCTGGAATTCGAGGATCACCGGCCGCTGTACGACTGGTTCATCGAAAACCTGCCGGTCCCGTCGCGCCCGCACCAGTACGAATTTGCCCGGTTGAACCTTACCTACACCGTGCTGTCCAAGCGCCACCTGACCCGCCTGGTGCGCGAAGGTCATGTCAGCGGCTGGGACGATCCCCGTATGCCAACATTGGCCGGCATCCGCCGCCGCGGCGTTCCCGCTGCCGCGCTGCGCGAATTCGTGCGCCGGGTCGGCGTCGCCCGTGCCTACAGCGTGGTCGACGTTGCGATGCTGGACTCCGCCGTCCGCGACACGTTGAACCCGGTGGCGGAGCGGCGCATGGCGGTGCTGCGGCCGTTGAAGCTGATCATCGAAAACTACCCTGAAGGCCAGACCGAAAAGCTGACCGCCATGAACCATCCGGACAATCCGGACGCCGGCTCCCGCGAGATCACGTTCGGACGTGAACTCTACGTCGAGCAGGAAGACTTCATGGAAAATCCACCGAAGAAGTTCTTCCGCCTGTCGCCCGGACGGGAAGTCCGCCTGCGTTGGGGCTATTTCGTCACCTGCCGAGAGATCGTTAAGGACACGAACGGGACTGTCGTGGCCCTCCGGTGCACCTACGATCCGGCCTCGAAAGGCGGCAACTCTCCCGACGGGCGCAAGGTGCAGGCAACGCTGCATTGGGTGGCCGCGGCTGACGCGGTGCAAGCCGAGGTGCGTCTGTATTCACATCTGTTCAACCGGCCCGATCCCGGCGCCGACGGCGACGCGCTGGATGACCTAAACCCGCAGTCCCTGGACGTGCTGACCGGCTGCCTTGTGGAACCCGCGCTGCAGTGCGCCCGGATCGGCGAAGCGGTGCAGTTCGAGCGCAACGGCTACTTCGCCGCCGATCCCGACACAAGGCCGGACCGCCTGGTGTTCAACCGCACGGTGGGGCTGCGCGACACATGGGCAAAGGTCCAGGCGCGGCCATAAACGGCCGCGCGTCAGGTCATTCCGGGTAGATCATCTTCCGGGTCACGCCGCCGTCCACCACGAACTCGGCGCCGGTGATGAAGCCGCTTTCGGGCCCGATCAGGAACGCCGTCAGTGCGGCGACGTCCTCAACCCTGCCGACACGCCCGACGGGATGGAACGCATGCTCCTCGGCGGTCGGCGCGGGACCTTTGGTCAGGATCCAGCCGGGACTGATGCAATTGACCCGCACGTCCGGTCCCAGGCTGATGGCCATCGCATGCGTCAGCGCCACCAATCCGCCCTTCGACGCGGCGTACGACTCGGTATCCGGCTCCGACATCCGCGCCCGCGAGGATGCGATCGTCACGACGGCACCCTTCGCGGCGCGCAGAAAGGATTCAGCCTCCCGCACCAGCAGGAAAGTGCTGGTCAGATTGGTCGTCAGCACCGAAGTCCATTCCGCCAGCGACAGGTCGGCGAGGGGCTTGCGGATCATGAATCCGGCGTTGCAGACCAGTGCATCCAGGCGCTGCTCGGTCGAGGCGATCGACCGTACCAGCAAGCCGACCGCCGCTTCATCGCCGACATCGCAGGCGACGTATCGCCCGCCGGGCGGGGCGGCGCCGTGCGGCGATTGATCGGCGACGATCACAGTCCATCCATCAGCCGCCAGGCGCTGCGCGATGCCTGCTCCGATGCCTTTGGCGCCGCCTGTTATCAGGACAACGCGGCCGGTTTCTGCATTCATATCGAAGGCTCCTACGCTACCGGCCGGTAAACGGATGTGATACCGACCGGTTCACGCAGGCGATATTTAGCCCTTTGCGGCGTCCAGGGCTTGCGCCAGATCACCCAGGATATCGTCGATATGTTCCAGCCCGATCGACAGGCGTACATAGCCGGGGGTCACGCCGGCGGCCGCCTGCTCGGATTCGGACAGCTGGGAATGCGTCGTGCTCGCCGGATGGATCGCCAGGCTGCGCGCGTCGCCGATATTGGCCACGTGGTAGAACAGCTTCAGCGCGTCGATGAAGCGTTGGCCAGCCGCCAGCCCGCCGCCGAGTTCGAAACCGACCAGGCCGCCCTGCCCTGCCGGCAGATACTTGGCCGAACGCTCGGCGTCGCCCCCGGTGTGATACGCCGGGTGGATGACGCGGCTGACATCCTTGCGCTCCGCCAGGAAGTCCGCCACCGCGCGGGCATTGCGGCTATGCTCCCGCATCCGCAGGGGCAGGGTTTCCAGGCCTTGCAGGAACAGGAACGCATTGAACGGCGACATCGCCGCGCCCAGGTCGCGCAGCAGCGTCACGCGCATCTTGATGATGTAGGCGATGGGCCCCAGGCCCTTCACCGCCTGCGACCAGACCGCGCCGTGGTAGGACGGATCGGGCGTATTCATCGCCGGCTGGCGTGCCGGATGCGCTTCCCAGTCGAAATTGCCGCCGTCGATGACGATGCCGCCGATCGAGGTGCCATGGCCGCCGATCCACTTGGTGGTGGAATACATCACCACCGCCGCGCCGTGATCAAACGGACGCACCAGCAGTGGCGCCGCGGTGTTGTCCATAACCAGCGGAACACCGAACGACCGGCCGATGGCGGCGACCTCGGCGACGGGGAACGGGATCAGCTTCGGGTTGGGCAGCGTTTCGGCATAGTAGACGCGGGTGCGGTCATCCGTGGCCCGCGCGAACGCTTCCGGATCGGACGGATCGACGAAGCGTACCTCGATACCCTGGTCCTTCAACGTATTGGCGAACAGGTTCCAGGTACCGCCGTACAGGTCGGTGGAGGACACGACATTGTCCCCCGCGCGTGCCAGGTTCTGCACGCAGAACGCCGACGCGGCCTGCCCGGAAGCGACCGCCAACGCCGCCACCCCGCCCTCCATCGCCGCGATCCGCTGTTCCAGCGCGTCGCAGGTCGGGTTCATGATGCGGGAGTAGATGTTCCCGAGTTCCTTCAGTGCGAACAGGTTGGCTGCCTGTTCCGCATTGTCGAACTGGAACGACGTCGTCTGATAGATTGGCACGGCGACCGAATGGGTCGCGCTGTCGCGCCGCCAACCGGCATGCAAGGCAAGGGTTTCGGGGTGTTTGCTGGTCATGGCCGGACTTCCTCCATCTGAGGGAGCCGCACTATAGGGACACGTGAGAACAAGTAAATCACGACTGTGGAAGCGGAAATCCTTCCATCAGCCGAGTGTTTTGCAAAGCGATCCATTCATGCCATGGCCGGAATGGAGAAAGCTGCGTCCCAGCCCGGTCCGGGCGAGTCGCCCAAGCACGATCGCCGGGCGCGCCGGCGGCCTTTCCCACCGGCCCATTCACGCTCATGCCATTCACGCTCATCCCATTCACGGCGGGCGGATGCCTGGTTACGAGTTGCCCGCTCCAACAGCTATGCCGTGGTGGTTCGCACCGCCAGGATTCAGCCTGCGGCGGCCGCATCCTGGCTCTGGGTCTGCTTTTGCAGCACCTCCCGCCCGCGGCGCAGCGCCGCGGCCATCGTCTCGGCTGGCATCGCGCCCGAGAACAGCCCGTATCCGTCCAGGAAGAACGACGGCACGCCGGACACCCCGGCTTCCCGCGCTGCCTGATCGGCCGCGCGCATCTCCTGGTCTGCCAGGTCACCGGCCAAGAAGCTGGCAACCTCGGCCGGGTTCAGGCCGGCTTCGGCCGCACAGCCTGCCAGCACCGCAGCGTCCCCGATATCGCGCCCTTCGACGAAATACGCCTTGAATACCGCCTCCATGGTCGCGTCCTGCGCGCCCTTCTGACCGGCGAACCAGATCAGTCGATGCGCATCGATCGTATTGGGCGTCCGGTTCATGAGGTCGGAACGGAACGCCAACCCGACGCCGGCGGCGGCTTCGGTGATCCGCCGGTCCAGCTCCGCCGCCTTCTCCGCACTGCCGAATTTCTGCGCGCGATAGCTCGCCCGGTCTCGCCCCTCCTTCGGCATGTCGGGGTTCAGCTGAAATGGATTCCAATGTACCGAGAAGTGCAGCC
>DAICYU010000096.1 GCA_027311485.1 Acetobacteraceae bacterium | reverse complement strand
CTGCCTTCGCAGCGGAATACGGGGCGGCGTTCACAGCGCCTTTCAAACCGCGCTGTGAGGCAACGTTGATGATGCAGCCCTGCCCGCGCGCCACCATCGCCGGGTAGACCGCCTGCGCCATGAAGAACATGCCCTTCAGGTGGACGCTGACGATCCGGTCGAACTCGGCTTCGGTATAGTCGGGGAACGGCTTACGGATGTTCATGCCGGCGTTGTTGAACAGGATGTCGATCGGCCCGAACGCGGCCGTCACCGCCTGTGCGAACGCCCGGGTCGCCGCGATGTCGGCAACATCGACCGACCGATGCATCGCCCGGCGGCCGAGCGCGCGGATTTCGGCGGCGGTTATTTCGGCCTGGGCATCGTCCTGCAGGTGGCAGAAGGCGATATCGGCGCCCTCTTGCGCGAACAACAGCGCCGTCGCCCGGCCGATGCCACGGGAGCCGCCGGTGATCAGGGCGACCTGGTCTTTTAACTTCATGGGTGCAGCCTTTTGTTTGCCGTTCGCATGGTGCTCCGGACCGGCGCGAACACCAAGGCGCCGCCGGCCGGTGGCGCACAAGGGCGCGACCTGCCGAACGTTTAATTCCGCTTTCAGCCGTTTCTCAGATGCGCAGCCCAGTTCGTTGCCGGCCGGCAAGGGGCCGGCGATGACGACAAGGGCCGGCAACGGCAACAAGGGAGAGCAACGATGAACAAGCCCGCCATGATGCTGATTCTCACCAGCGCGCTGGTGAGCGGCACGGTGATGACCGTCGGCAGCGGTGCTGCATGGGCGCAGGCCGCCAGCGGCGGCGGCTGGCAGGAAGGCAATCGCGCGACGCAGGCGCTGAACATGCTGGAGGACCAGGGCTATACCCGGTTCTCCAACTTCCAGGCCAACGGCCAGGATTTCACCGCCGACGTGCTGAAGGGAAACCGGACCATGCAGGTGACCATTGATCCGGCCAGCGGCCAGATCCATCGCAGCGGCGCCGCATCCGCCATGTGGCGGGCGAATGGGCGCCTGATTGGGGCGCCTGATTGGGGTGCATAACTGGGGCGCGTCACCGGGGTACTTTGCCGGCGCGCCTGACTGTTGTCAGGGCGTCGCGTTTGTACCATGGTCCGCGCCATGCTGATCGCCCGCACCCTTATCCAGCTCCGCGAAGCCTGCGCGCGCCTGCGCCAGGATGCCGGCGCCCTGGCATTCGTCCCGACCATGGGTGCGCTGCATCAGGGCCACCGCGCGCTGGTCCGCGCCGGCGTGGCGTCCGGCGCCGCCACCGTCGCCTCGATCTTCGTCAACCCGCTGCAGTTCGGACCGAATGAGGATCTGTCGCGCTATCCCCGCGATGAAGCCGGTGACCTGGCGGCCCTGGAAGCCGAGGGCTGCACCCTGGTGTGGCTGCCGGATGTGGCAACGATGTACCCGCCGGACGAAGCGACCACCATCGTCGTCGGCGGCCCGGCCGAGCGGTGGGAGGGTGATGCACGCCCGGGGCATTTCCGCGGCGTGGCAACCGTGTGCGCCAAGCTGTTCGGCCAGGTGCGGCCGGACCGTGCCTATTTCGGGGAGAAGGACTGGCAGCAATTGCAGGTCGTCCGGCGCATGGTCGCCGATCTGCTGCTGCCGCTGGAGATCGTTGGCATCGAAACCGTTCGGGAGGCCGACGGACTGGCCATGTCCTCCCGCAACCGGTTCCTGTCGCCGGCGGAACGGACGCTGGCGCCGTCCCTGTATGCGGCGCTGACCCGGGCAGCGGGCCGCATCGCCGCCGGCGCGCCAACGCCGGCCGTGCTGTCCGAGGCCGCGGACGCCTTGACCGGCGCCGGCTTCGACGTGAACTACCTCGCTCTGGTGGACGGTCCGAGCCTTGCGCCCCTCGACCGCGCCACCCCCCAATCCCGCCTGCTCACCGCCGCTCGGCTGGGCAGCGTGCGCCTGCTGGACAATGTCCCCGTCGGCTGAGGCGGCGCTTCGTTCCCGTACGGCTGAGCCGGCGCTTCCCTTGCGATTGCCGCAAGGGTCGGGCACGATTTCCCGAACGCTGGCATTCCCCTGGATCAGGAACCGCCACCAGGACTTTTAGGACCATCAATATCCAGGCCAGCCAGCACGGCCGACAAACTTGCCCCCGGCGCGGGACAGCGAGAAAGCGGAGGAAAACATGGGTACGGATCTGGATCGCCTGCTGGGGTTCGCCCCGGATTTCGACTCGCCGATCCCGTACATGCGCCGGACGCGCGACTATTACGCCGCGATCGGCTACACTACGCCGTATCGCTGGGCGCATCATATCGAGGCCCCGTTCACCCCGCTGCGCAAACCGCTGGCGCAGTGCAAGGTGGCGCTGATCACGACCGCGGCACCATACCAGCCGGACAAGGGCGACCAGGGGCCGGGTGCGGCCTATAACGGCAGCGCCAAGTTCTATGCGGTTTACTCGGGCGATACTGCGCACGACCACGACCTGCGCATCTCCCATATCGGCTATGACCGCGTGCACACGACGGCCACCGACAGCGGCACGTGGTTTCCCTTGCCGGCGCTCCGCCGAGCCGCTGCGGGCGGCATGATCGGCGGGGTGGCATCGCGGTTCCATGGTGCGCCGACCAACCGCAGTCACCGCGTCACGGTGGAAACCGACGCGCCGGAGATCCTGCGCCGGCTGCGCGAGGACGGTGCGGACGTGGCGGTGCTGGTGCCGAATTGCCCGGTCTGCCATCAGACATGCAGCCTGACGGCGCGGCACCTGGAGGCCAACGGCATCCCCACCGTGGTGATGGGCTGCGCCAAGGACATCGTCGAGCATGCCGCCGTCCCGCGCTTCCTGTTCAGCGACTTTCCCCTGGGCAACAGCGCCGGCAAGCCGCACGACATCGCCTCCCAGGATCAGACGCTGGCCCTGGCACTGCGGCTGCTGGAAGCCGCCCCAGGGCCACAGACCACGATGCAATCACCGCTGCGCTGGTCGGCCGATCCGTCCTGGAAACTGGACTACCTGAACCTGGACAAGCTCTCGCCTGAGGAACTCGCCCGCCGCCGCGCCGATTTCGATCGGCAGAAGGAACTCGCCCGGCCCAACCGGGTCGAGAAAGCGGCGTGACCGCGCCGGACGAGCGGCGTCCATTCCAGGGCGTCCGGGTCCTGGATTTCACCCAGGTGCTGGCCGGGCCATACGGCAGTTACCAGTTGGCGCTGCTGGGCGCCGACGTGACCAAGATCGAGCGGCGCGGCGGCGAGGACATGCGCCGCACGCCGCTGTCGCGGGAATGGGCGGCGCGCAACATGGCGCCGTCGTTCATCGCGGTGAACGGAAACAAGAAGAGCCTGACGCTGGACCTGCAGCAGCCAGCAGCGCGGGGGATCGTGCTGAAGCTGGCGGCACAGGCCGACGTGGTGATGGAGAATTTCCGCGCCGGCGTCATGGACCGGCTGGGCCTGGGCTATCAGGCGCTGTCGGCGGTCAACCCGCGGCTGATCTACTGCGCCATCTCGGGCTTCGGGCAGACCGGCCCGTACAGCAATGAGGCCGGCTACGACGGCAAGATCCAGGCAATGTCGGGGATCATGGCGATCACCGGCCATGCCGAGATGGGGCCGACCCGGGCCGGTTTCGCGGTGTGCGACGTGCTGTCCGGCGCCACCGCGGCGTTCGCCGTGTCCTCGGCCCTGTATCAGCGCACGCATACCGGGATCGGGCAGTTCATCGACGTATCGATGCTGGAAGCGAGCCTGGCGTTTCTGACGACCCAGGTGGCCGATTACACCGTGGCCGGGCACCATCAGCAGCAGGCCGGCAACCAGGCGATCAGCCGCAAGGTGACGGCGAACCTGTTCCGCGCCAAGGACAGTTTCCTGCTGCTGGCGGTGAACGACGACAAGCAGTTCCGTGCCCTGATGACCGGGATTGGAAGGGCGGATGCCTTAAGCGATCCGCGCTTCGCCGACTGGTTCACCCGCAAGGAACATGAAACCGCACTGCGCAGCATCATCGAGGACGCGCTGGCGGCGGAAGATTCGAAGACCTGGGAACGGCGGCTGAACGACGCCGGCGCACCGTGCGCCAGCATCTGGAGGATCGAGGAGATCATCGATCATCCGCAGGTCGCCGCACGCGGTGTCATGCAGGCGGTGGACAGCCCGTATGGACCGATGCGGCTGATGGGATCGGGCTTCCAGATGGCGCATGGCGGCGGACGGCTCGATACGCTGGCGCCGCTGCCCGGCGCCGACACCGATGCAGTGCTGCGCGGCATCGGTTACGATGAGGCCACGATCAACCGGCTGCGGGCCGACGAGGTGATCTGACCGTTCGCTTCAAAATATGCTGATATCAAAACGTGTCGCCGGACCGTGATCGCGGGAGGCCGAAGGTCAGAACACGCGAATCATGCACTTAAACTTTGATTTCCAAGTCATGATCCAGGTGCAGGCCAGCGGGCCACGCCGGGGCATGTGGCCGCCCCCGAAACATGTGGAAGAGATATGACAATCCCGCATAACCCGATCATGCTGCACTGCGGTATGGATTGCCCCGGCATAGAGGGGCGAGCGGGGCATGACTCAGACTGCGGTGCGGACAGACGAGCAACAGGCCGCTGATAACCAGCCTCCCCGCTTCACCCACCAGCAGATCCTGAAGGTCATCACCGGTATCCTGCTGTGCATCTTCCTGGCCGCGATCGACCAGACGGTTGTCATTCCCGCGGTCCCGGCCATCGCCGCCGACCTGCACGGGTTCGACCATCTCGCCTGGATCGTGTCGGCCTATCTGCTGACCTCCACCGCCATGACGCCGATCTATGGCAAGCTGTCCGACATCTACGGCCGGCGCGTCCTGCTGCTGATCGCCCTGGCGGTGTTTGCCGTCGCCTCGGTGCTGTGCGCCGTGTCGGCCAATCTGTGGCAGCTTGTCGGCGCGCGGGCGCTGCAGGGCGTTGGTGGCGCCGGACTGATGGCGATGGCGCAGGCGGCGATCGCCGACGTGGTCAGCCCGCGGGAGCGTGGGCGGTACCAGGGCTACATGGCCTCGGCCTGGGGCATCGCCTCGGTGGCCGGGCCGATCATCGGCGGCTGGGTCACCGATGCGCTGTCCTGGCGCTGGATCTTCTGGATGAACCTGCCGATCGCGCTGGTGGCGATGCTGCTGTGCGACCGGTCGCTGCGGCTGCTGAAGCCGCGCGGCCGGCAGGGAAAGATCGACTGGGCCGGCGCGGGCCTTCTGGCTGGCGCGATCAGCACAGGGCTGCTGGTGCTGAGCTGGGGTGGCGTGGAATTTCCCTGGACATCCCCGCAGATCATCACGCTGGGCGCGCTGGGCGTCGTGCTGACCGTGATGGTGACGCGGCAGGAACGCAGTTTCCCCGATCCGCTGCTGCCGCCGCGCCTGTTCGCCAACGCCGTCTTCGTGCGCGGCGTGGCGATCGCCTTCTGTGGCGCATTGGCGCTGTTCGGCGGCAGTTTCCTGCTGCCGCTGTTCTTCCAGCTGGTCCGCAACGTGGATGCCTCGGCCTCCGGCGCGCTGGTGGTGCCGTTCCTGGGGGCGAACTGCGTCGGCGCCTGGGTCGCCGGCCAGCTTGCCCGGCGGCACGGCAAGATGAAGGCGATCATGCTTGCGGGCCTCGGCGGCTGCCTGCTGGGCTATCTGGCGCTGGCCAGTGTCGGCGCCGGCACGCCCCGCGTCCTGCTCATCGCCTATCAGCTGGTGCTGGGCTTCGGGCTGGGCATGGTGATGCCGAGCAGTCTGGTGTGCGTGCAGAATGCGGCGGATCGAAAGGATGTGGGGGCGGCGACGGGCTGCATTTTGTTCCTGCGCTCGATGGGCGGGGCCTTCGGCAGCACGCTGGTGGGCGCGCTGCTGGTCAGCGGCTTTGCCTCCCGGCTCGCCACGCTGGGGATCACCGCGCATATCGACCTGGATGAGGTGCATCACGGCGGCGGGCTGGCCGGTGTGTCGGCGGCGATGATGCCGCATGTGCAGGTCGCGCTGGCCGGCGCCTTCCATGTGGCATTCCTGGCCTGCGCCGCGGCCATGATCGTTGGGATCGGGATCGCGATCGGCATGCGCGACCTGCCGCTGCGCACGTCCGCCGCCAATGAGCCGGTGCCGGAGCCGGCCGCGCTGGCGCATTAGCATCCGATCGCGGGGCCGCGCGTGACGCCTAGGGTCGCACCGCGGCGGGCTTGCGCTTCTTTGGAGCAGACCGGCCGGACGCGGACGCCCAATGCCTGAGTCAGGGGGCGGGAACAATGATCGGCAGTCCCACACGGAGGGTTCCAGCCATAGCGGTTTCGGTCGGATTGGGGCCACGCCGGTTGGAAAAATCGCCCCACGCGGCGGTCGGCCATGGGCGGCCCTGGTAAATTCCATGCGCGCGATGTAAATTGCAGTTACATGAGTTGGTCTGACCCACGAGACGGCGGCTCCGGCCGGCGCGGCTATCATCACGGCAACCTGCGGGAGGCTTTGCTGGATGCCGCGCTGGAACTGATCGCCGCCAAGGGTCCCGCCGGCTTCACCGTGGCCGAAGCCGCTCGGCTGGCCGGCGTCAGCCCCGCCGCGCCCTACCGCCATTTCCGCGACGCCGACGCCCTGCTGGCCGAGGTTGCGCTGCGCGGCTTCGACCGCCTGGCGGAGGCATTGCAGAAGGCCTGGAACGGCGGCGCGCCGAACCCGTTATCCGCCTTCGAGGATATGGGACGCGCCTACCTGGCGTTTGCCCGCAATGAGCCGGCGTACTACGCCGCGATGTTCGACTCGCGCATCGCCACCGAGGCACATCCGGGCCTGCAGGCCTCCAGCGACCGGGCCTTCAACGTCCTGCGGGACGCCGCGGAGGTTCTGGCCGCCACGTTCCCCAAGGAACGGCGGCCGCCGGCGCTGATGATCGCGCTGCATATCTGGGCGATGACGCACGGCATCGCGTCGCTGTTTGTCCGCCCGGACCCGTCGCGCCGCAAGCTGCCGATGTCGGCCGAGGACCTGCTGGAAGCGGGCGTCCTGCTGTACCTGCAAAGCCTGAACAGCCCGGGGCCGGTACAGCGATAGCGCCGCGCGACAGGATCAAACGTTCGCAGCACCGCCAAACTTATCAGGCGCGCCTGTCTGGCCGGTGACCCTGTCTGGCCGGTGACCCTGTCTGGCCGGTGACCTTGTCTGGCAAGTGTCCCGCATGGGCGGACGTCCTGGTCATGCATCCAGGGCAGCCACCCCGGGCAGGTAAAGGAAAATTCGGTGACGCCATCATGAATGACGCTTGACGAAGCCCTGCCTCCGCCCCAGTGTAAATGTGTCTTACATTCACATGGGGCTCTCAATGGTGAGTGCAGCGAACCAAGACGCCTACGGCAACCCGGGCTGGGGGCCTGGGGCCGGTCAATGGAACCAAACAGGCGGACCTTGGGGCTCGCGTGAGGCGGGTCCTGGCTGGCCTCAACCACCGTCCTGGAGGCCGGTGTGGTTAAGCGGGCCAATGGGCATTGCCCTGATGGTCCTGGGTTTCATCTTCTTCTGGCCGGTTGGACTGGCCATCCTGATTTACCTGCTGGGGAGTGGTCGTATGGGATGTGGTGGACGTCGTCGCCGGGACGCTTATCAGGCCGGCAACTGGGGCAATGGCGCGGGCTGGGGCGGCTGGAGGAGCTGGGCCTGCGGCACGGGCGGCAATCGCGCCGCGCCATCCAGCGGCAACCGGGCGTTCGACGAGTATCGCACGGAAACGCTGCGCCGGTTGGAGGATGAGCAGAAGGAGTTCGGGGCATTCCTCGATCGTCTGCGCTTCGCCCGCGACAAGGCCGAGTTCGACCAGTTCATGGCCGAACGGCGTGGCCGCCCGACGCCGCCGACAAACGGCAACGGCAACGGCGATCAGACCGCCGCCTGATAACACCGCCGGCGAAACATCTTTGCCGGGTTAATGGAAGGGGTCGCCCGCAAGGGTGACCCCTTTTCCGTGTGCGCCCAGCATGGGCGCTCTCTTGCGGGTGCAAGTCCCGCCGTAAGCTGGTCACAGTGAGCGAAGTGAAGCGCAACTGCGGAAGGGCGACCGACCGTGGGGAGGAAGCGTGGAACGAACTCGCGGGCCGATGGACAAGAACTGGATATGAGGCGCTGCCAACCAGGGCGAGCGGGCACGTTTCCGCAAAGCTCTTGTGACCAAGGGGCGGTGGCGTAAATCCGGCGGCCGCGCGACGAAGGAGAGCGTTCTTACCTGGGGAGATCTCGCCTCACGCCTGAAAGGGCGACGGTGTCGAGCCGGAGCGAGAAGTCAACCGAGGCCGTAGTAGGGACAGGCGGTGTTTGCCGTCTGAAACGAAGGGCCGAACGAGAGAGAGTGGAGTTCACCCCGCCGATGCGCGAGGCCATGCGTCAGAAGCCGGAACGATCTGGGAGGCAGGAGGCGGAAGCGGGTGAAGCCCGCCGGGTTCCTTGTCTTGACGAAGCCGAACGCCCGCGACGGGCCACGAACGACACGGGGCCAGGGTTGCTTTTGGCGGTCCTGGCGCGAGGGAACCTGCTGCGGGCGATGAAGCAGGTGCGTTCCAACGGGGGAGCAGCGGGCGCGGATGGTCTGGACATCGACCAGACGGCCGAACTGCTGAAAACCCGCTGGCCCGTCATCCGCGACAGCCTGCTGAAGGGGACGTACCGGCCGCAGCCGGTGCGTCGCGTGATGATCCCGAAGCCGGGGGGCGGCGAGCGCGAGCTTGGCATCCCGACGGTAACGGACCGCCTGATCCAACAGGCACTTCTGCAAGTTCTTCAACCGATCCTCGATCCAAGCTTCAGTTCCCACAGCTACGGCTTTCGTCCGGGCCGAAATGCCCATGACGCTGTCCTGGCGGCACAGTCCTTCGTGCAGTCCGGACGGCGGATCGTCGTGGATGTGGACCTGGAGAAATTCTTCGACCGGGTGGACCATGACACCCTGATCGACCGCCTGCGCAAGAAAATCCCTGACGCCGGCGTCATCCGGTTGGTCCGGGCCTATCTGAACGCCGGTATCGCCGATGGAGAGACGGTCCTGGCACGGACGAGGGGCACGCCGCAGGGCGGCCCGCTGTCGCCGCTGCTGGCCAACCTGCTGCTGGACGAAGTGGACAAGGAACTTGAACGCCGGGGCCACGCCTTCTGCCGCTATGCCGACGACTGCAACGTGTATGTGCGGTCCAAGCGGGCGGGGGAGCGGGTGATGGCCCTGCTGCGGCGGCTCTATGGGCGTCTCCACCTGACGGTGAACGAAGCCAAGAGCGCCGTTGCCTCCGTCTTCGGCCGCAAATTCCTCGGCTACGCCTTCTGGGCGGGGCCGGGCGGTGTGGTCAAGCGGAGGGTCGCCGATAAGGCGATCAAGACGTTCAAGGACCGCATCCGGGAACTGACGCGTCGGGTTACCGGGCGCAGTCTCCGGGCGGTCGCGGGACGGCTCCGCGTCTTTATGCTCGGATGGAAGGCTTACTTCCGGCTGGCGCAAACCCCGGGCGTCTGGCGAACGCTAGACGAGTGGATACGCCACCGGCTGCGAGCCATCCAACTCAAGCAATGGCGGCGCGGGAAGACGATCTTCCGGGAGTTGACGGCGCTTGGGGCCAAGCCTGGAGTTGCCGCGCGTGTGGCGGGTAATAGCCGCTGCTGGTGGCGCAACAGTGGCATGCTCCTGAACTCCGTCCTCACGATCCGATGGGCTGACCAGTTGGGGCTGCCCAGGCTCGTCTGACCTCAACCTCTCGAACCGCCCGGTGCGGACCCGCATGCCGGGTGGTGTGGCAGGGGTGCGATCATAACGATCGCCCCCTATGCCGATTCCTCGACGAAGGGAGATAGCCGGCAGGCCAGCCCGCCCCTATTCGATCTTCGCGCCGGTTCGGGGTCGCACGGTCGGACCTGCCCGCGGTCGGCCCGGTTCGGGATCGCGCGGGTCCTGTCTCGCGCACATGTCCCCGCGGAAGTTGGTCGATTTCCGGTGGCAACGCTTGCGCCGCCCGCCGCACTCTGCCCCGCACGGCACCGTCGCGCAGCGCACCGATACCGCGGATGCGTGCCTAGATACCGTGGATGCGTGCCTATGAGCCAAAGC
>DAICYU010000095.1 GCA_027311485.1 Acetobacteraceae bacterium | reverse complement strand
CGGGATTGGAGAGCGGACAGCGAGTGCCGCGACACCGGGGAAGCGCAGCATCGGGATCAAAAGATAAACGAGCGGGAGGCGCCAGGAAGCGCGCATGTGTCCGGCAATGAACACAAGGTGATCCAGCATCAGGTTACGCTGGCGCTTATTGCCGCCCAGAACGCTGCGCCGAAAGTCGGCGGCCATCGACCGGAAGAAGCGCGGCGCTATCAGGTCGCTGACATAATAGCGCGACCTGTTCGGATCATTGGGAAACTGACCAATCAAATGGCGCGCGTAGGTCAGTCGGCTGATCGCCATGCGGGGCGAGAAGGAACTGCTGCTGTCGTAGATACGCCAACTGGAGAGCGACACCCGGAGGAAGACATTCTCAAAGCCAGCGCGGAACAGGCGCAGGAACAGGTCGTCATCCTCATACCCTGACAACCGCTCGTCGAAGCCGCCGACGTGCAGGAAGGCCTTGCGGGCCATCACGGTCGCGGACGGCAGAATGAACATGTCCTGGCCGAGGCACACCTTCAGATCCCGCTTGGGATGAGCGTGTGAAAAGTTGGCCTGAATGATTTCTCGGGCAACCATATTGCCGGCGGCATCGATTTCGTCGAGATCGCTGTAAGTCCACGCCAGATTCGCGATCTTGTTGTTCCGGAATGGCTTTGCCAGTTCAATAAGATGATTGGGATACCAGATGTCATCCTGGTCAAGGAAAGCGATCAGGTCACCGTGGGCGTGTTCAACGCCGCGATTGCGGGCGGCGGACTGGCCGGCGTTATCCTGTTGCAGAATACGAACCGGATAGCGCAGTGCGAGTTTCGCAACAATATCCGGGCCGGCGTCGGTTGAGCCATCGTTGACGACAATCACTTCATCAGGCGGCAATACTTGCGCAAAGACGCTTTCCACGGCCCGCTCGATATAGGGGGCCCCATTATACAGCGGGATCACAACCGAGATAATCAGGTCCCGGTTGGGAACGAAGGATTCCGTTCCGCCTGACAAATACATGTCGAAGAAGGCAAGTGCGGACAGAGCCAGCGATGCTTCCTGGTCATCCAGCGCCTTCAGGGCCTGCCGGGCATTGGCCACGACGTCCTTGACGAGCCGCGACGCGATCAGCCCGGATATCGGCTTTTCCGCTTTGGTCGGGTCGTCGGGGAAAAGCGCGAAGAGCTTGCGGGCAAAATGAACCGCGCTTTCGTTCGGCTTGAGAGTCGGCTGTTGCGGAAGGTGGACCCGGGCGAGCGGCTGGGGGATAAAGCCACTGTCAAAGCCGGCGGTCAGAAGCCGAATAAAGAGGTCCTCCTCCTCATATCCGGCAAGGTGCTCGTCATAGCCTCCAACCGCCAGGAAGGCCTGTCGTGACAGCGCCAGGGCGGAAGCCGGGATTGGCACCCCATGCTGTAATGCCTGTTGCAGGCTCACGGTGCCATCGCCGTGCGGACGCCGCCGGGGGGGAAGCATCCGCGTGCCATTCGGGTGCACATGGTCGACGTCGCTGTAGGTCCAGCCGAGCGGCCTGACCTGGTCCTGTTGAAACCGTTTCGTCAGCTCTGCCAAGTGGGCAGAATACCAAACATCGCGCGGGTCGAGCAGAGCGACGATATCGCCGTGTGCCTGCTGGATGCCGTGATTTTTTGCTGAAACCAGGTTCCGCCCCGGCGACGA
Organism: Acetobacteraceae bacterium; assembly: GCA_027311485.1. Lineage (GTDB taxonomy): Bacteria > Pseudomonadota > Alphaproteobacteria > Acetobacterales > Acetobacteraceae > Rhodopila. Next base: position 8,416 of record DAICYU010000095.1, on the reverse strand, counting down.
AAGCAGCCGAATTGGGAACTGCCCGGCCAGCATCTTGACATCGTCAAAGGCGCCATCGGTGGATCCGGCATCAATAATAATCACCTCGGCCGGCGGCTGTGTCTGGCTGAAGACGCTCTGAAGGGCGTCCGTGATGTTGGTGGTCTGATCTGAAACCGGAACGATAACGCTGACGGTGGGTGTCGTGTCGCTGGTTTCTGGCACAATAATATTGAAATCGGAAATTGTGCGGTGGGAATGTATCGGCAAGAAAGGTTCTTCAGGCGGGACGTTATCCATCACGACCTGGAGGGCAGGATTATGGAAGGTGTCGTTAATGAAGTGCCCGCGGACCTTTTCCGGATGTTGGTCATCTGCCACCGCTTGCCAAACCCCGCCGGTTCATTGCCCAGGTTGATTAACGAGTTGCTATCGACGCGTAAAGTCTTACCGCCGATGTCCATGCATGCGGACAGAAACTGTAAGGCGGACACTCTGTCGTTGCGATACAGCGCTTAATCGCGCCCTGCTGATGAGACCTGCGCCGAACGTCTATGTTGGGCCCGTGCCTTGGTGGCCACCTGAAAGGCTTATGTTGCGGGCGAAGAGGCGATGCTCACCGGGTATGTCGAAGGAGGGCACGTGACCGGCCAAACCCATGGCGCTGATCGGGCTGGAACGGCATGAACCCGGACGTAGATCAAAAGCCCCGGCATTGCGTCGCCAGGATCGAGATGATTTCTAGGGGTATTGCCAGTAGCCAGGTGCGGACATCGGGATAAAAAAGGCCGCCCCGAGGGGCGGCCTGTTTGTAGGAACACAGAGTCTGTTGCATCTCTGTGCGGCGCGGATGTCAGGAGTAGGTGATCCGGTTCGTCAGCGCCGTCGTGTCCGTGAGGTTGGTGAATGTGATCTTGGTGCTGTCGGACAGCGTGATCGTCACACCACCCTGGCCCGTTGTTGCGGTGCTGAGCAGCTTGGCTGCCGACAAAGTCGTGTCGTAGCCTGACAGAACCAAGATGTCGTTCGCGTTGAAGTTGGTGATGTAGTCCGTGCCGCCCTTGGTGTTTGCGGCAAAGAACGCAAACAGGTTGGAGCTTGTCCCACCGGTCATGGTGTCGGCGCCGGAGCCAGCAAAGAAGGTATTGGAACCCGAGCCGCCGACCATCGAGACCGCGCCGGTAGAATCGGCGCCACCCGAGAACAGGTTGTTTGTGTTCGACAGGGCGGCATTCAAGGTTTCTTGGCCGCCGGATGCCAGAAGGAACGCACCACCGGTCGTGCCGCTGATTGATTCGTTCAGGTTTATCTGGCTGCCGGAGCCGCCGAAGATTGTGGCGAGGCCAGCATTGGCGGAACCAACAATCGTGGACATGTTGTTCGTCCCGGCGGAGAATACGATGCCGCCAGCTCCGACCGTCATGACCTCAGATCCGCCGGTGCCGCCGATAACCGTCGAGGCGCCCGCGCCACCAACGAAATCCAGTAGGCCGGTGCCGCCGAATACCAGGGACTGTGTGCTCCCGGATGCCACGACGGTGGCGTTCGACGCGAATGTCGCAATGGTGTCGTTGGTCCCAGCGTCGACCACGCTCAAAGCGCCGGCCGTCGTACCGGTGCCGCCAAATGCAACCGCGTTGCTGCCCGACAGTGTGACAGTGGTCGTGGAATTTCCTGCAGCCACGGTCGCCGCACCGCCGGTGATGTTCGCCGTTATGGCGCCGCCAGCACCGAGGACACCCGAGCCATTGCCCGACGCCGTGATCGTGGTCGCGCCGCTCGCACCAACAACGAGCTCATTGGAGCCATTGGAGAGGACGACATTGGAGCCACCGCTTCTGACCGTCGAGGACCCGTTGGTCGCGACCGTTCCGGTGCCAGAGGCGATAATCCCGTTGTTACTTGTCGATGAAGTCGACAGGACGTAGTTGCCCGTCGCCTTAACGGTGTTGGTGCCGCCTTGGACGGCCACCGTGCTGGTTCCGGTAACGTTGTAGGAGCCGCCAACGGTGCCGGTGATGATCGCGACGTCGGACCCGGTCACCGTATTTTTGGATCCGGTGTCGACAACGTAATTGTAGCCAGCGGGGATCGTTGTGCTGATAGACGACGACCCGGACAGCACCACTTCCGATGAAGTCCCGGCGACCGTTGGCGCTGCCGGAATAGACGCCCCGGATACCGACTGAATGTTAGTCGAGATTGTAGACAGCAGATTCCCGATTTGTGCAGCCAGATTCAATACGTCGCCGGAGCCTGTTGCAACCGTTATGTCGCCGCCGACCCCTGGAACCGTCACAGCCATTGCCATCTCCAAGACGAAAATCTTTTACACAGAGGCAGTCACAGCCCAACGACGTCGGTTACTCAGAGCGCGAAGTCACAGTATCTCACGCCCCGGAAGGAACCTACGATGGTCGAACAACCTTGCTGTTAGCATCCGCAACATACAGGCTCGATCTGCATTTGCAACGCGAAATTGTTATCAGTTCGGAGAATCTTCTAGGGCGGAATGGTCCGCTGTGGATTTTTCAGGTTATCCAAAAATATGAATTCTGTCGTATGTATTGCTCGGATTGAGTGCGATTCTGTGATGATTTCCGAATATTGAGACGGTCAATATACGACCTGTGGTTGCAGGTCCCGTCACTGACGGTTGTGTCCGGGCTGACAAAGGCCATGATGTCAACATACGATCCTTTATCAGAACAAAACGGCCCACCATAAGGTGCAAATGAGCCCCGCTTGCGTACGATCAGATAGTTCTATCTGGTTGTAACATCCAGGATGATATATCCCTGGCCTGTATTGACGCTGATCTCACTACTTTAAATACGTCCCATCCGGTGGAGACAGAGGCATGGGATTTCGGTGACGCCGTCGAATCTACAAGTCTATGATCAAATTATTTCAGTTAATGTCTTGAAATCCGAGTAACGATATTGGTCTGAATACTAAGCGCCGAAACACCGGCTGCCCTGTGACGCAATAATCCGGATGTCGCATGATCGGCAAATTGCGTCCTGGCCGGAGTCGCTCGGGTCTTTGGACCCAGGCCCGGTCATGACCGCGCACCGCCCTGCGCTGCGCTCGAACCGGCGCCGGCAAGTACGGGCGGTTGACGAACCGCAGTTGCACCTCGATGACATTGCCAGATTCGCGACGGCCCGATCCGGGGGCCCGGTCAGAGGTGCCGCGTCATGAACATAGCTACCTCATCCCGGGAAGGCGCACCGGCCGATTGGATGAGACTGTAGTTATAGGTACCGCCCTGACCGCTATCGTCAACGAAGGCCCACCACGATCCGCCCCGCGCAAAGGACAACGGTGCGGCGCAACCACTTGTCCAGTGAGCCTGCCTGCCTTTAGCGCTCCAAGGCCTCCAAGCGACTTCCCCGTTGAGGAAGGTGACGGCACACAAAGCGGTCGGGCATGCCGGACGCAGCAGCCACGTGACGGCGGCATCGCTCTGTTCGGCAGGCGGCCCGTGTACCCCCAACGCAAGCCTCAACCATCGTCGCGGCCGGCGCCACGATGGTCCGCTCGGACGTCCTCCTTACAACAGGAAGACCGCCATCCCGATCAACAGCAGCACGACAAAGATCACGGCGCCGGTGGTTGCGTTGGTGAAGCCGTGCCACACGCGCATCCGATCCTCGGTCAGCGCCTCCAGGCTTTCGGGACCGTTGAAAGTTGGGTTGGCATGCTCTGCCATGGGATCCTCTCAGGCTATCTGTTTCAGTATGTTCTATTGCGCCAGGCTGCCGCCCGGCAAGAGCCTTGCCGAGGCGGGATCACACCCGCCAGGGCAACGGGTTTGCCAGACACAGCTCCGAACCCGGCAGCGCAGCAGGCTGCTCGGCGGCCACCGCAGCCAAAGCCGCTGGGTAGATCGCGTGTTCCTGGCGCAGCACGCGGACCGCCAGCGAATCCTCGGTGTCGCCGGGCAGGACGGGAACCGCGGCCTGGGCCAGGATCGGACCCGCATCCATCTCCTGCGTCACCAGATGGACCGTGCAGCCATGCAGCTTCACACCGGCCGCCAGCGCGCGGGCGTGGGTATGCAGACCGGGAAAGGACGGCAGCAGGCTGGGATGAATATTCAGCATCCGGCCCTGCCAGGCGCCGACCAGGAACGGGGTCAGCAGCCGCATATAGCCGGCAAGGCAGACGATTTCGGTCCCCGCCGACCGCAGCACCGAGTCGATCGCCGCTTCATGCGCCCCGCGATCGCGGCCGAACGGACGGTGGTCGATCGCCTGCGTCGCGATCCCGGCTTCCCGGGCGGTGGCCAATCCCGCTGCATCCGGGTTGTTGGACAGGACCAGCACGATCTCCGCCGGAAACGCCGGCAGGCGGGATGCCGCGATCAGCGCCGACATGTTGGAGCCCCGGCCGCTGATCAGGATCGCCGTGCGCCGCTTCACGACAGCCAGCCGTCCGGCAGGTCGATCCGCACCGATGCCGCCCCTTCGGCGGCTTCGATGACGCCGATGCGGCTGACAGTCTCGCCGCGTGCTTCCAGCAGGTTGATTGCCGCATCGGCATCGGCGACCACCAGAGCCATGCCGATCCCGCAGTTGAAGACGCGCAGCATTTCCTCGCTGGCGACGCCTCCGGCCTGCGCCAGCCAGGCGAACACGGGCGGCATGGGCCAGCTTGCTTGCAGAACCGCCCGTGTGCCTTCCGGCAGGACACGCGGCAGATTGCCCGGCAGTCCCCCGCCGGTGATATGTGCCGCCGCCTTCAGCAGCCCGGCGCGGTGCAACGCCAGCAGGGCGGGCACGTAAATCCGGGTAGGGCTCATCAGGGCATCACCGAGCGTTTGGCCCGGGGCGAATGGCGCCGCCTGGGTCCAGCTCAGGCCGCTCTCCTGCACGATGCGCCGCACCAGGGAAAAGCCGTTGGAGTGGACCCCGGCGCTGGCCAACCCCAGGATGACATCGCCCGCGGCTACGCCGCGTGGCAGCAGGGCACCCCGTTCCGCGGCACCGACCGCGAAACCAGCCAGGTCGTAATCGTCATTCTGGTACATGCCCGGCATCTCGGCGGTCTCCCCGCCGACCAGGGCGCAGCCGGCCTCGTGGCAGCCGCTGGCAATGCCGGCGATGACCGTGCGGGCCTGTCCGACCGACAGCTTGCCGGTGGCGAAGTAGTCAAGGAAGAACAGGGGCTCCGCGCCCTGCACCACCAGGTCGTTGACGCACATGGCCACCAGGTCGATGCCGACGGTTTCATGCAGGCCGGTTTCGATGGCGATCTTCAGCTTTGTGCCAACGCCATCGGTGGTCGACACCAGCACGGGATCGATGAAGCCCGCCGCCTTCAGGTCGAACAGGGCGCCGAAGCCACCCAACCCGCCCATCACGCCGGACCGTTTCGTGGCACCCGCCAGCGGCTTGATCGCCTCCACCAACGCATCGCCCGCTTCAATGTCGACTCCGGCACCCCGGTAATCCAGTTGCGCCGATGGCCGGGGAGCGTGATGTCCGCCCTCCGGCGATCCTCCCTGGCGATCCTGCTCGGTCATGATAGTGCCTCCACCGGCTTGCTCAATCGCGGGAACCTTTGCGCGCTCCTTTGCTTTCAGGCCAGCCTGAAAATAGACCTGACCCGCGGGACGGCGATACGGGTTCGCGGAACCCGACCGAAACAGCCCGCGCCAGGCAGGAGGTTCTGAAATGGTTGACGGATCTTCGCCGCAGGGGAAGGCGTCCGGGTCCTTGGTGACCCTGGCGAACATCGTCACCTTCGGGCGCCTTTGCGCGGTGCCCCTGGCGTTCTGGCTGGTCGTGGACCACCGGATCGATCTCGCGTTCCTGCTGTTCGTCGCGGCGGGCCTGTCAGACGCGCTCGACGGCTGGCTGGCGCGCCGGTATGGCGGCAACGCGGTGGGCGCCCTGATGGACCCGGTCGCCGACAAGGCGTTGCTGGTGACGATGTACATCACGCTCGCCGCGGTGGACGTGCTGCCCGACTGGCTGGCGATCCTGGTCGTGTTCCGCGATCTGCTGATTGTGGGCGGCATCGTCGTGCTGGCCGTGCTAGGACATGCTGTCGCAATACGGCCATTGTTTGTATCCAAGCTGAACACTGTGATGCAGATCCTGCTTGTTGCCGCTACGCTTCTGCAGAGCGGGTTCGGCCTGGGGCTCCCGGGCCTGACGGAGGTGCTGATATGGTGCGCCGCCGGCACGACATTGGCTTCCGGTGGGGCCTATGTCTGGAACACCGCCAAAGGAGAATGATGTGCCGGCAGTGGACCAGGATGACGTCATGACCGTACCGCCGCGGAGCGTGGAATCGGCACCGCGGGCCTTCCACGCGACGCGGGCGCAGCGTTTCGCCTTGATTTTCGGGTTGCTGGTCGCGTTCTGGCTGGCATTGCAACTGTTTGCCTCGATTCTGGCGCCGTTTGTCGCCGCCGCGGTGCTGGCCTATGCGCTCGACCCCGCGGCAACCCGGCTGACGCGCCTGGGCATGCCACGCGGCGCTGCCGCCCTGCTGATGATCGTCACCGTATTGGCCGCGGTGCTGCTGTTCGCACTGCTGCTGTATCCACTCGTCGTATCGCAGATCGGCATCCTGATCACCCGCATTCCGCAATACGCGACGCTGCTGCAGCGCTGGGCGCGGGAGGTGTTGACGCACCTGCAGGACAGCTTCGGGACCGAGGTGGTGAACGACAAGCTGCGTGACCTTGTCAGCAGCCAGGCCGGTTCGATGCTCAGCATCCTGTTGTCCACCGTCACCGGCCTGATCGGCGGCGGCTTTGCCATCTTCAACCTGCTCTCCCTGGCGGTGGTGACGCCGGTCGTCGGGTTCTACCTGCTGCGCGACTGGCCGACGACGATGCGCCTGATCGATTCCTGGCTGCCGCACCGCTATCAGAACGTGATCCGCGCCCAGGCGCGGGAGGTCGATCGGATCCTGTCCGCCTGGGTGCGCGGCCAGGCGCTGTGCTGCCTGTTCCTGGCGCTGTATTACGCCGGCGGGCTGACCGTCGCCGGTCTGGACCTGGGATTGATCGTCGGTCTGACCGCGGGCCTGCTGTCCTTTATCCCGTACGTGGGCTCGATCACCGGCGGCGTGACATCGATCGGTCTGGCTCTGGCCCAGTTTCCGCACTGGCGCGGCGTCGCGGTCGTCGCCGCCGTGCTGGTCATCGGGCAGATCCTGGAAGGCTATGTGATCTACCCGCGCTTTCTGGGCGACCGGGTGGAACTGCCGGCCGTCTGGGTGATCTTCGCCCTGTTCGCCGGCGGCGCCGCGTTCGGCTTCCTGGGCGTGATGCTGGCCGTGCCGGCGGCGGCGACGATAGGGGTGCTCGCCCGGTTCTGGTTGCGGCGCTACCTCGCCAGCCCGCTCTACCTGGACCCGCCCGCGGCATGATGCGGTGCGACCGGCTGCAATTGCCACTGCCGCTGCCGGAACGGCACGGGTTCGACGCGCGGGATTTCATCGCCGCCGCATCGAACCAGGAGGCGCTGGCCTGGCTCGATGCCAACTGGCCGGACCGCCGGCTCGCGCTGTGGGGGGCAGAGGGCTGCGGGAAGTCGCATCTGCTGCATATCTGGGCCGAACGGCATGGCGGAACGGTCCTGTCGGGACCGGCGCTGACCGACGCGGTGGTAACCGACCCTGGGGCGCTGCCGGCCAGCGGTTTTGTCGCGCTGGACGACGCGGACCTGATCCGACCAGATGAGGTGCTGCTGCATTTGCTGAACACCGCCCGGGACCGCGGGCTGTGTCTGCTGTTGTCCGGGCGCACACCGCCGGCGCGTTGGCCCGTTCACCTGCCGGACCTGTCAAGTCGGCTGCGCGCCATCACGGCGGTGGAGATCGGCGCGCCGGACGATGCGCTGCTGTCCGCGCTGCTGGTGCGCCTTCTGGCGGAGCGGCAATTGTATGTTGCAGCGTCCCTACAGGCCTGGCTGCTGGCCAGGCTGCCCCGATTGCCATCTGCATTGCGGTCGGTCGTTGCCAGGCTGGACCGGGAAAGCCTGATCACCGGCCGAGCGATCACCCGACCGCTGGCCGCCGATGTGCTGCGATCGGCTGGCTTGATCAGTGACGATCCGGCCAGTGAAGATTCGAAGACCAGCGCGGATGCCGCGTGGGGATGACGTGGCGATCGTGATATCAGCCGTATATGTACGGCGGTGACGGAGTCCCGGCACGGCACCGATAAATCAACCAGCGCCAGAATCGATAAGTGCCAATCGATCAGTGCCAATCGATCGGCGCCGGGATCGCTTTACTGTTGCGTTCGAACCAGAAGGGGGGCCACGACGATGGCGCTGAAGGCGGAGCAGGGTGGACGGGCCACCGCAGACCTGCAGGTGGTCCCGACTGAAGCCGAACCCATCGTGGAGACCCCGGTGGCAACGGACAACCCGGACCGGTTCATCAACCGGGAACTGTCCTGGCTCGATTT
>DAICYU010000094.1 GCA_027311485.1 Acetobacteraceae bacterium | reverse complement strand
TACCAGGCGGTCAGGTTTGTATTGGCAGGGTCCAGCGGCTGCTTCACCGCCGCGCCAAACTGCAGGAACGCGAACAGCATGATATCCGCCAGCGTCAGCCGCTCCCCACAGATGAACGTGCGTCCGGCCACCAGCCCGTCCAGCCACGTCAGCCGCTCCCGCGCGATCGCCTTCAGGTCGTCCGCCGCCTGCGGAATGCAGTGCACCCGGTTCTGAAACATCTTCAACCCGTCCGAGAAACGAAACCCGGCCGTCATCGGCTCGACGATGTTCAGGTCGATCCGCCGCACCCACATCCGCGTTTCGGCCCGTTCCTGCGCCGTAGCACCGATCAGCGACGTGCCGCCCGTCGTCGTTTCATCCAGGTATTCGCAGATCGCGGTGATTTCGGTCAGGTAACTGCCGTCATCCAGTTGCAGCGCCGGGCACTGCCCAGCCGGGTTCCGCCGCAGGTGCTCGGCCTGCCGGTTCTCCCCGCCGCGCAGATCAACCTCCTGCATTTCGATCCCGGTCACGCCGCGTTCGGCGATGAACATCCGCACGACTTTCGGATTCGGCCCAATCGAGTTGTACAGCAGCATACGCCCACCCCTTAACTGTATTGTTTACGCAATTCACGCTTCAGCAGCTTGCCCGCCGTATTCCGTGGCAGGTTGTCAACGAATACCAGCTTTTTCGGCAGTTTGAAGCCCGCCAGGTGCGCCCGCGCATGCTCCAGCAAGGTCTCGGCCTCCACCGCATGCCCGGCGCGCAGCACCACGAACGCCGTCACCGCCTCGATCCATTTCGGGTCCGGCAATCCCACCACCGCCACCTCCGACACCGCCGGATGGGTGAACAGCACCTCCTCCACCTCCCGGCTCGCCACCAGCACGCCGCCGGTGTTGATCACGTCGCGGATGCGATCGACGATGTAAAGATAACCTTCGTCATCGAAATACCCGACATCACCGGAGTGGAACCAGCCGCCCGCGAACGCCTCGGCGGTTTCCGCCGGCTTGTTCCAGTAGCCGGTCAGCAGATGCGGCGATCGGTGCACGATCTCCCCGTGCACGCCCGGCTTCACGTCATTCATGTCCGGGTCCACCACCCGGGTTTCCACGTTCAGCATCGGTCGCCCGCAGGACGCCGGCCGAGCGTCGTGCTGATGCGGGAGCAGGACGGTGGCGGCGGGGGCGATTTCGGTCTGGCCGTAGCAGTTGTACGGCCCCGCCTTCGGCAACCGCTCCCGCAATTCCTGCAGCACCGGCACCGGCATGATCGACGCGCCGTAGTAGATCTTCTCCAGGCTCGCCAGGTCCCGCGTGGCGAAATCCGGATGCCGCAACAGGCTGATCCACACCGTCGGCGGCGCGAAGAAGGAGGTGATGCGTTCCTGCTCGATCAGCCGCAGCACCAGCTCCGGCACCGGCGATTCGATCAGGATCGTGCGGGCGCCGACCAGCAGTTGCGGCGTGGTGAAGGCATGCGTCTGCGCGGTGTGATACAGCGGCAGCGCCGCCAAAGCGCGGTCCGTCTCGGCGTAATCCATGTTGTGGATCACCGAGTAGTACTGCGACATCATCGCCTTGTGCGACATCATCGCACCCTTCGGCGCCGCCGTCGTGCCGGATGTATAGACAATCTGCGCCAGGCTGTCGTCATCCAGGTCCGGATCGGGGGCGGCCGGCGCCGCCGGGTCCAGCGCGATCGGGATCAGCGAGTCCAGCGGCATGGACCGCACGCCGGTACCATCCAGATTGCCCTCCAGCCCCGCCCCGCTGAGTACCAGGCAGGACCCGGACTGCCCCAGGATGTAGGACAGTTCCTCCCCGGTCAGCGCGTAGTTCACCGGCACATGCACAAACCCGCCGCGCAGGCAGGCCAGGAAGGCGATGTAGTAGGCGTCGGAGTTCCGGCCATAGGCGGCGATGCGATCCCCGGGCCGGATGCCCAGAGATGCGAAATGGCCAGCGACGCGGTCCGCCGCCAGGTTCAGCGCGTTGAAGGACCAGTCCCGGTCATGAAACACCAGTGCCGACCGGTCCCGGAACAAGCGCGCCGCCCTGCGAACCGCATCGCCGACCGTGTTGCGGCGAAGCGGGTCCATCTCACGCCACCGCTTCCGCTTCGATTTCCACCACCCAGCGCGGATCCGCCAGCCCGGCCACGAACAGCAGGGTGGAGGCCGGCGCATGGTCCCCGAACACCACGGACCGGGCGGAGCGGAACGCATCCAGCATCCCGCGATCGGTCAGGAAGCTGGTGGTCTTGACGATGTTCTCCACCCCCATGCCATGCGCGCTCAGGATCGCGCGCAGGTTGGCGAAGGCCTGGGCAATCTGGCCCTCGCCGGAGCTGGATACCGAGCCGTCGACCGCCATGCCGACCTGGCCGGAGATGATCAGCCGGCGATGCTCACCGCTGATCTGGATCGCGTGGGTGTAGCCGGTGGGCGCGCGAACCGCGGCCGGGTTGCTGTGGGTGATGTCAACGGGCATGGCGTGTCTCCCTATTATGGCGCGAGGACTTGGTGCGAGAGGTCTTATTGCCCCAGCCAGGCGCGAACTTCGGTCTGGATGAACCGCATATCGTCCGGGTTGGCAACAGGGTTCCCGGCGCGATGTCCCCATATGCTGGGGATCGGCCGCAAGGCGGCGTGTGAAAGATGCGGCAGTTCAGCCTCATTGTCGGCGGTGCGGAAATACAAATCCGTGGCACCCGGCATCAGCAGCACCCGCGCGCGAATGGCCCGCAGCGCCGCCGTCAGGTCACCGTCATATAAATCGTTGGCGCTGATGTCGGCGGCGTCCCAGGTGCGCAGCTGCGCATACAGGTTGGCCGCCGGACGCGCGCCGAACCGGTCCTCCCAGTCGGTCTTCAGGAAGGTTTCCAGGTCGGGGGCGCCCAGGTTGGGCTGCGGCCCGTCCGCCAGATGCCGTCCGGCGCGGTAGAAATCCTGGCTGAGTGCCCAGGCCGCATAGATACGCCCGAATGCCCGCTTCGCCGCCTTCGGTTCGCTGGAAAACCGGCCATTGCCGACATGCTGCGGCGCCGCCTCCAGCGTCGCCATCAGCGACCGCAGGAAGACCTGGTTGTGCACGGCGGTGCGGGCGACCCCGCAGTTGACCACGATCCGCGCCACCGCATCCGGGAACAGCGCCGCCCAGTGATAGGCCTGCAGCGCGCCCATCGACCAGCCATAGACGCAGGCCACGTGGTCGATGCCAAACAGCGCCTTCAACGCGCGCCGCTGCACCTGCACGTTGTCGTGAATCGTCACCAGCGTCGGGTAGTCGTCGCTGTCGGACGGCGACGATGACAGGCCATTGCCGAACATGTCCGGGATGACGATGAACCAGCGCGTGGGATCGAGGATTTTGTCCGGCCCGATCAGCCACTCCAGATCCGGGTGCTGCGCGCCGTAGCTGGTGGGATAGACGATGACGTTGCTCTTGTCCGGCGCCAGCGTGCCATGCGTCTTCCACGACAGCTGAGCCTGCAATCGCATACCGGATTGCAGCGTCACCGTCCCGGCGTCGTAGATGCCCTGTTGCGTCGGCCAGTCCATAGCGTCCCCTTTTGCGTGCGAACGCCGCCACTATGCGGCGTTTCAGCGGCAAGCGGCAGGAGGGGGCGCCCGAAAAGAGCCTAACTGCTGCCGATCAGGATGCCGACGGCAAACACCAGCGCGCCGCCAAACGCCACCTGCACCGTCGCCGACAGCGGCGGCGTATCCATGTATTTCCACCGCACCCAGGAAATCACCGCCAATTCGACCACCACCACGCCGATGGCGAACGCCATGGCCGTCCAGAAATACGGGATCAGGAACGGCAGCGTATGCCCGATGCCGCCAACCGTGGTCATCAGCCCGGTGATCACGCCGCGCATCAATGGCGCGCCGCGCCCGGTCAGGCTGCCATTGTCCGACAGTGCCTCGGCAAAACCCATCGAGATCCCGGCGCCGATTGAAGCCGCCAGCCCCACCAGGAACGCCTGCCATGTGTCGTTGGAGGCAAACGCCGCCGCGAACACCGGCGCCAGGGTGGACACCGACCCATCCATCAGCCCCGCCAGCCCGGGCTGGATCACCCGCAGCACGAAGGACCGCTTGGCATGCGCGTCCTCATGCGCGCGCACGGACTCCGGCAGGTTCTCGGCGCTGAGTTGTTCGGCGCGGTGTTCGTGCTGCACCTCGGCGTCGGCCAGATCACCCAGCAGCTTGCGGATGGTCACGTCCGTGCTGCGCGACGCGGCCTTGCGATAGAAGGCCTGCGTCTCGGTTTCCATACCCTCCGCCAGGTTGCGCACCGCGTCCAGGTTCAGCGGCGTCATCTGCCACACCGGCTTGTGCTGGACGAAGCCGCGCACGTCCTGCCGCCGGACCAGCGGAATATGCTCCCCGAACTTGGAGCGGTACACGTCCAGCAGCCGGCGGCGATGATCGCCTTCCTCGGCAGCCATTTCCGAAAACACCTTGGCGCTGCCTGGGTATTCGCCACGCAAGCCTTCGGCGATGTCCAGGTAGATACGCCCGTCTTCCTCCTCGTTGGCAATGGCCAGCGCGAGGATTTCGCGTTCGGTCAGTTCGGAGAAATTGCGCATGGGCCGGAATGTGGCTGAAGACGGCGATCAGTCAAGTGGCAATCGTAATGATGAGAATGAGTTGCAGCAGCAGGCTTAGAGCATGATCGCGTGGGGCTGAAAGCCGGAAGGCGTGAATCATGCGGTCAAACAATGACTTCCAGATCATGATCGGTAACTGCACCGCAGCCCGAAAACCCCTGACCTACCCCCGGTTACATCCCTGCAGTCGTGACGGATCCGCTACGTTCTACCTTGTGGCACGCCGCGTCATCGCGCCGCAAGCCGCATCGCGCCCGGTCCACCGGCGGGGCATGATGCCACTGCGACCGGTCATATCATTATTCCAGTGGAACAGAACCGTTGTAGCGGATGATGTCCAGTCCGCCGCTCAGGCGGTCATTGGCATAGATCAGCCCATGCTCATCGACATACATGTCGTTGATCTGAATGCTGTGCGTCGCATTCCCCGGCGGCGGCGCTTCCACCAGGTAGCCGATTTCCTGCGGCGCGTGCGGATTGAGGATGGAGTAGATGCGCACGCCGCCGGCAAAGAAGCTGCCGACCACCGTCCGGTTCAGCTTGGCCGCCGTTGGCGCCGGCTGGTTCTGCCAGATATTGTGCGCCCCGAACCGCCCGCCCTGCTTGCACAGCGCGGCGAAATCCGACGGCGGCGGCAACGTCGCCAGCACCACCGGTGCCCGCTCATTGGCGATGTCCCAGACCCAATCGCGCTTCGGCCAGTCCTTGCAGTTCGGCTCCACAGCTTCCTCGGACTGGATCGCCAGGTTGCGCGACGGGATCGGCAGCACCGTGTGCGCGAAGCCGACATCCTGCGACTGCCAGGACCGGTGCGCCACCAGCTTCGGATGCGCTTTGTCGCTGATATCCAGGATCACCCAGCCGCCATCGATCCAGCCGATATATGCGCGGTCCGGCCGTTCGGCGGACACCACCGGCGTGTGCATGCGAACGCCCGAGTTGATCGAAACCCGCGGCGGCAACGGCTCCTTGTCGCCGTCCCGGGTGCCCGGCATCCACCAGCGCCCGACTTCCTTCGGCTTCGCCGGATCGCTCAGGTCGACGATCATCAGGAACTGGTCGTCCAACGGCTCCCGCGGCGTGAAATCCTTCGCCCCGGTGGACAGGTAGGCATAATGCCCATCGACGAACCACAGATAATGCACGCCGCGGGAATGCGGGCCGGCGGTATCGAGGAAGCTGATCTCGCGCGGATGCGCGGGGTCCGAGACACTGAACACCACCATGCCGCCGCCGCGCTCACCCTGCTTGTCGGTCTGGTGCGCCACCGCCAGCGTCGTGCCGGACAGGCCGAGGGAGTTGCAGCGCACCTGTGGCGACGGCACCGGAATCTGGAAGATCACCGTCGGGTTTTCCGGCTTCGTCACATCGACGATGCTGACACACATCGGTCCAGACTCATGCGCCAGGAACAGCACGCGGCGGCCGTCGGCATACTGATGCAGCGCCAGCCCTTCACCGCCCTTGCCGGCGCCATTCAGGTCGCTGTGGCCGATAATCTGCATATTTAGCGCCGACTGCACCGGCGGGATCGGGTCCGCCCAGGCATCGGGGGCAACAGCAGCCATCAAAGCGGGGGCCATGAAAACGGCGGCGGCGATGGACCCAGCCATCGCGGCCGCCCGAACGGCGTGTTTCAGCATACACTTTATCCCTGTCGTTCCCCGGCCCGCCCGGCTGTCAGGGCAGCATTTTACATTGTCACCACGACGTAGCTAGCCTCCACGGTCACCTCGACCGCTTCGGCGCTGAACGGGCCTTCGACCAGCGTGGCGCCTTTCTCCACCGCCACATCGAAGGCGCGGGCCTGCACGCTGTTCGGATCGCACCAGGACTTGCCGGTGCGGATGTCGAATTCCCAGCAATGCCAGGGACAGCGGAGCATCTCGCCCGGTCGCGTCAGGTGATACTCGCCGGGCACAGGGGCCACCAGCCGGCTCACCACCGCGCCCTGGCACAGCGGGGCGCCCTGATGCGGGCAGCGGTTGATCAGCCCGAAGAATTCGTCGCCGAGGCGGAAGATGCCGATCTCCCGCCCGCGGACGGTGACGATCTTGCGGCCACCGGGCGGGATCTCATCCACCGTGGCGACGACATGGCGGGCCATCCCTTAGTCCAGTTGGTACAGCGCGCGGGCATTGTCGCGGAAGATCTGGTCCTTCCACCCATCCGGCAGCGGCACCTTGAAGGCATAGCGCGGGTCATCCTGGTCCCAGTGCGGATAATCGGTGCTGAACATGATCCGCTCCGGCCCGATCCACTCCAGGATCGACAGCATATCCTGCGGCCGCTCAGGCTCCTCGATCGGCTGGGTCGTCACCCAGATATGCTCATGCACATATTCGGATGGGGCGCGTTTCAGGTGCGGCACCTCGGCCTTCAGCCGCGTCCAATGCTTGTCCAGCCGCCAGCACAACGCCGGTAGCCAGGCAAAGCCACCTTCCACCAGCACGATCTTCAGGCCCGGAATCCGCTCGAACACGCCCTCGCACACCAGGCTGGTGACCAGCGTCTGCATCGACTGCACGTAGGACGGATGTTCCTCATGGTAGAACGACGGCCATCCGCCGCCGGTCGAGGCATGGCCGCTGGTGCCGCCCAGATGCAGCGACACCGGGAACCCATTGGCCGCGCAGGCTTCAAGGATCGGCCAGTAGCGACGACGCCCCAGCGGCTCCAGCCCGCGCGGCGGGATGTTCACCTGGGCGAACCGCCGGTCCCCGGCCCGCTTCTCGATCTCGGCCACCGCGCCTTCGGTCCATTCGACATTGACCTGCACCGCCGCCTTCAGCCGCGGATCGGGGTCGCAGAAATGCGCCAGTTGCCATTCGTTCGTCGCGGTCGCCATCGCCGCGCCGAATTCCACATTGCGCTCCCCGCCCGCGCCGCCGACCAGCGGCGCCAGCAGGCCGTACGCGACGCCGAACAGGTCCAGCAGTTGCTCCTGCATCAGCGGCAGGTCCGACCCCGGATGGTTGCCGTTCTTCGGCCACGAGTCCCCGCGCATCCCGTTGCCCGGCGACATGCGCGGATACATTGACGTCTTGGCCAGCCCCTGCCGGGACCGTCCGCCGATCGTCTGCTTGTGCTCCAGCCAGCGCTTCGGCAGGAACGGATCGAAGTCGTTCGGCCCCTTCGTATAGGGATGCACGTCGCAGTCGATGAAGCCCAGATGGCTTTGGGCCGCACGGTCCACGCGGCGGTCGAGCACGGTCATGTTCATGGCACGGGTTCCTTAACCAGGCGTGTGTACGTCTCCAGCGGGTTGTCGATGCAGATCTTCCGCATCAGGTCCGGTGGCAGCGCCGCCGGCAGGGCGTCGTCGCCATCAAAGTGCCAGTGCGGATAGTCGGTGGAAAACAGCAGCATCCGGTCAGAGCCGAGCTGTTCGAGGACGATTTCGAGCTGTTGGGCGGTCGGCGGTGCATCGAACGGTTGCAGTGTCAGGCGCACATGCTCCCGCACTGTTTCCGTCGGAAGCTGTTCCAGCCACGGCGTTTCCGCCCGCACCCCGCGCCACGTCTTGTCCAGCCGCCACAGCGACGCCGGCAGCCATGTCACGCCGGATTCGATCAGCACCACCTTCAGCGCGGGAAATTTCACGAACACGCCTTCCGCCACCAGGCTGTTCAGCGCCGCGGCGAACCCTTGCGACTGAGAAACATAATCCTCCAGGTAATACGACGGCCAGCCCAGCGCGCTGGGCGGATGCCGGAAGCTGCTGCCGGCATGGATGCCGACCGGGAGGCCGAATTTCTCCGCCGCGCGATAGATCGGCCAGTTCTGTCGCCGCCCCAGCGGCAGTTCCGCCATCGCCAGCAGCAGCACCTGAACAAAGCGCGGATCGGGCGCCAGCCGCTCGATTTCCTCCGCCGCAAGCTCCGCGCTGTGCGGCGGCACCACGATCGAGGCACACAGCCGCGCATCCCGGTCCAGCCACTCCGCCCTGATCCAGTTGTTGATCGCTCGGCAGAACGCCAGCGACAGATCCTCACTGAACATCACCTGCGCGCCATGGATCACGTTCAGGATGCCGTGCCGGATGCTCAGCCGGTCCAGAATATGGCCCTGCAAGGCCGTCAGGCTGCTGCCCGCCGGCGCATCCGCCAGGGCCCAGTCCGGCCGTTTGTTGATCGGCGCATTCGCCGGATAACTGCTCGGCTCAAAACTGTCGCGCTCCAGCCCGCGCCGCTGGATATGCTCGCGCCAGTAAGGCTCAAAATACGGCAGCAGCACGCGCGTGTTGGGGAGCGCGGCATGAATGTCGCAGTCGATAGCGCCAGGGACAGGGCAGCCGGAGGCAGGACGATCCATGGGGCGGTGCTTTCGCCTTCACGTTCAGAGCCATAACGCTAGGCCAGGCTTGCGGGTTGTGCAAATTGTACGTTGCGAGAAAGTTCGGCGCGGTTATCAAGCAGGTGTGGCCCGCATCAATGGATGCGCGCCCAGCACCTGATGTTCCCAACATCTAATCGGCATTGCCCGCACCGGTTTTCGAAACCTGCGTGATCGCACAATGGCGCGCGCCCCGATGTTATCGGCATACCCCGCACAGCCCGGGCGACAATCGGCGCCAGCCACGCGATCCCGGCGTCAGACCACAGAAAATCAAAATAAAACCTGCAGAAGTCATCATTCCCGCCCGAAATCTCCTAGTATCAGTTCAAATCAGAAAGCATAGATTCTTTCATGTTGTCGGTTAGCATCCTGGCCGCCTGCACCGACGCGCACGGTGGACAGGCAAGCGCAACGAATAAAGGAGCGTCATGTCAGCTACCACCTACAGCTATTCGCTGATCAATCCGCCCTTCAGCTTCAGCGGCACATACCGAAGCGTCAGCGTAACGGCCTTGAACAATCAGGGCGTTGCCCTGGGATCTGCCTACAACAGTACCGGATCCAGCTCGACGTCCACCCCGTTCCTGTATGACAACGGCAGCTACACCACCCTGTCGGTCCCCTGGGCCAACACCACCACTGTGACGCAACTCAACAACGCCGGACAGGTCATCGGACGCTATCAAGACAGTGCCGGTACACATTCATTTATTTATCAGAACGGACACTACACGGATGTCGCGGTGCCCGGTGCCGCGATGACCACACTTCTGCAAAGCAGCAGTTCCGGCAAGCTGCTGGGCACCTATTTCAACAGCAGCGGTCTGCATCCGTTCATCGACGACAACGGCCACTACATCCCGTTGAGCGTACCCGGCGCCACCAGCACCTTCGTCAGCAGCGGCTCCATCACCGCCTCGGCCGGCCCTGGGATCAACGACTCCGATCAAGTGATCGGGCGCTATACCGACAGTTCCGGCAGCCATGCCTTTCTGTATAGCGACGGGTCCTATACAACCCTGACCTACCCCGGCGCCGGCACCACCACCGCCACACAGATCAACAACACAGGCCAGGTGCTCGGCAGCTACAGTGACTCCACCGGTCAGAATTCGTTTGTTCTCTATAACGGACAATACGCCCGGATCGCGGTCCCCGGAGCCAATAGCACCAACGCCCTGCAGATCAACGACAAAGGCCAGGT
>DAICYU010000093.1 GCA_027311485.1 Acetobacteraceae bacterium | reverse complement strand
GCTGGCCGTCGTCACCCAGCATTTGGGACTGATCGCCACAGCGTCGACCACCTTTAACGAGCCTTATCATATCGCCCGCAAATTCGCCTCGCTGGACCACATCAGCAACGGCCGCGCCGCCTGGAATCTGGTCACCACGTCAAATCCGGACGCGGCGTTGAATTTCGGCCTGGAGGAGCACGTCGAACACGCAGAGCGCTATCGACGGGCGCGTGAGTTCTACGACGTCGTCACCGGATTGTGGGACAGCTGGGCCGATGACGCCTTTGTCCGCGACGTTGAAAGCGGGGTTTATTTCGATCCGGACCGGATGCACGTGCTGAACCACAAGGGGCCGTACTTTTCTGTTCGCGGCCCGCTGAACGTCGCCCGCCCGGTGCAGGGATGGCCTGTGATCGTTCAGGCCGGCGCTTCGGACGCCGGCCGCCAGATCGCCGCCGAGACGGCCGAGGTTGTCTTTGCCGCGGGTGGCGCCATCGCTGATGCCCGGCAATTCTACGCTGACGTCAAGGGGCGCATGCAGGCGATCGGACGCAACCCGGATCATCTGAAGATCATGCCCGGCGCGCTGGTCGTGGTCGGCGACACCCTGGCCGACGCAAACCGGAAAAAGGACCTCCTGGACAGCCTGGTTCACCCAGATAGTGGCCTCGCGTCACTGTCCGTCGCCCTTGGCTACGATGCGTCGCTTTTCGATCTGGACGCGCCACTGCCCGACATACCCGAAACCAACCAAAGCAAGAGCGGCCGCCAGCGCGTGATCGACCGGGCTCGGCGTGACAATCTGACGGTTCGCCAGTTGGCGCAGATCGCCGGCGGCTATGGCGGCCTGTCCATTGTCGGAACGCCGTCGATGATCGCGGATACCATGCAGGAGTGGCTGGAAACGATGGCCTGCGATGGCTTTAACGTGATGTTCCCCTACGTTCCTGGTGGCCTGGATGAGTTCGTCGATCGTGTGGTGCCCGAGCTGCAGCGGCGCAGGATTTTCCGAACCGAGTACGAAGGCCGGACGCTGCGCGAAAACCTCGGCCTGCCACGCCCGACGAACCAGTTCTTTCGGGACTCTGACCGCGCGACTACCAGGCACTGAATCTGAATCGCCCGGGCGTGAGGGCCCGGGGGCGTGACAGGCACTGCCAGCCGTTTCAACGTGGGTTGGGCATGCTTTGGCTGACGCCTGTCACCCACATGCGGCTTTTCATGATAAAGATATGACACCATGCCGCCCTGCAGGAGGAATCCCATGACCACGCGCGTACGGGATGTTGAGTGATGTCGGCTGCGCCGCTTGCCGGGCTTCGCGTCCTGGAATTTACCCATACGGTGATGGGGCCGAGCGCGGGCCTGCTGTTCGCGGAACTGGGGGCCGACGTCATCAAGGTGGAGCCGGCGCCGAAGGGTGACCATACGCGTGGTCTTGGCGGGTTTGCCGCCGGCTTCTTCGCCGCCTTCAGCCGGAACAAGCGCAGTCTTGCCGTCGATCTGAAACAGCCCGAGGGCCAGGCTGTCGTTCACCGCCTGATTCCTTCCGTGGACCTGGTGCTGGAAAACTACGGACCCGGAACCATGGAGCGGCTGGGCTGCGGGTATGAAGCTCTGGCGGCGTTGAATCCGCGTCTGATCTACGTGGCGCTGAAGGGCTACCTGGCGGGACCGTATGAGCACAGGCCGGCGTTGGACGAAGTGGTGCAGTTCCAGACCGGGCTGGCCTACATGACCGGGCCGCCAGGGCAGCCGTTGCGGGCCGGCGCCTCGGTTATTGACATCATGGGCGGCATGTTCGGCGTGATTGCCGCCCAGGCCGCGTTGCGCGAACGCGAACTGACGGGCCAGGGGCAGCGTGTCAGCAGCGCGCTGTTTGAAAGTGCTGCCTTCCTGATGACGACGCATATGGCCGGCATGGTCGCAACCGGGCTCGAAGTTCGGCCAATGCCCGCGCGTCGGGGGGCGTGGGCGGTGTACGAAGTCTTCCGAACGGCGGGCGATGGGCAGCTATTCATCGGCGTTACCTCCGACCAGCAATGGAGCCGGTTCGTGAAGGAGTTTGGTCTGAGCGGGTTGGCCGCCGACCCACGTCTGGAGACAAATCTGATGCGGCTGGCCGAACGCCATTGGCTGATCCCGGAATTGCAGCAGGTTCTGGCCACCCTGCCGCAAGCGGACGTCGAGGCGCGGTGCGAGCGGGCGAACGTATCCTGGGCCAGGGTGGGGCAGCCCGGCGACCTGTTTGAGGACCCGCATTTGCTGGCCACTGGCGGCCTGGTGGATGTGATCATTTCCCGGGCTGGCGGGCAGGAGGGAAAGCAGACAGTGCTGCCAGCTCTACCCGTCGAGTTCGGCCAGGACCGGGAGCGGCCCGCGGTCAGGATGCAGCCCCCGCGGCTTGGCGAACATTCAATCGATGTGTTGGCCGAAGTGGGTTTCTCGGCGAACGAGATAGAGGGACTTGTCCGCAGAGGCATCGTCACGGTAATGACGAGTGCATCGCCGTGACATCCGTCCTGCGACCGCGCCATGACAAGGCATTCCGATTACCGGCTGGACGCGCTAGCAATGGCGGCTTGGAAATCAGCCAGCCGATTCGGCAACGTCAGCCTCAGGGGGTACCCATCAGCAAGCCGCTCATCCTCGCTGTAGCAAACCAGAAGGGCGGCGTCGGTAAGACGACAACAGCGGTCAATGTAGCGTCCGGTCTTGCCATCGGCGGATCTCAAGTGCTGCTGATTGACATGGATCCGCAAGGCAATGCCTCGACCGGCCTGGGTGTGCCGCGCGCCCAGCGTTTCAACGGGACATACAGGCTACTGGTCGATGGCGCGCTGGAAGCGGGTGCCATTCGCGCAACGCCCATCGACACCCTCAAGCTGATCGCGTCCGATATGGACCTGGCGGGCGCCGAGATCGAATTGGTGCCGGTGCTGAAGCGGGAGTTTCGGCTGAAGTCGGCGATCGCCACGCTGGCTGAACTAAGCTCGTTTGATATCATCGTGCTGGATTGTCCGCCGGGGCTTGGACTTCTCACGCTGAACGCGCTGGTTGCGGCCACCGGCGTGATCGTCCCGCTGCAGTGCGAGTTTTTCGCCCTGGAAGGGATCAGCAGCTTGATGCATACGATCGAAGCTGTACGGCGCAGGTTCAATCCCAAGTTGCGACTTTCCGGCATCCTGCTGACAATGTTTGACCGTCGGAACAGTTTGTCTGGCCTTGTGGAGACTGATGCGCGGGGCCATTTTGGTGATTGGGTTTTCGATCAGACAATTCCAAGAAACATTCGGATATCAGAGGCCCCCAGCCATGGTTTACCTGTTATTCTTTATGACCCCAAATCGCCTGGTGCGAATGCATACAGGTCCTTGGCGGACGAAATCTGCAGGAGAGAGAAAATCATAGTCCGTGAGCCAGTGAAAGCCGATGGCTAGCAAGAACGTGCCGCCGCGGCTGGGCCGTGGCTTGGCGGCGCTGCTTGGTGACAGCGCACCGCAGGCGTCCGCCGATCAGGCAAATACCATCATCCCGCTTCCGGTCGATCAGATCGACCCCAACCCGTTCCAGCCGCGGACCAGCTTCAACGCGGAGGAACTGGAAAGTCTCGCCGACTCGATCCGGGTGCAGGGCGTGCTGCAGCCGATTTTGGTCAGACCGCATCCGACCGCCGAAGATCGCTATCAGATCGTCGCCGGTGAGCGTCGGTTTCGTGCGGCGACCCTTGCGGGCCTGACCGAAATACCGGCGATGCGGCGGGACCTGGACGACAGCGATGCCGCGATTGTCGCCCTGGTCGAGAACCTGCAACGCCAGGATCTGAACCCGCTTGAGGAGGCCGAGGGCTTTCAACGGCTGCTGGACGATTTTGGCTTGACCCACGAAGCGCTGGGGTACGCCGTCAGCAAGTCCCGCAGCCATATCGGCAACACCATCCGCCTGCTGAAGCTGCCGGACCCGATCAAGAACGAGATCCGGTCCGGCGCCCTGACGTCTGGACATGCGCGGGCGCTGCTGAGCGCGCCGAATCCTGAAGTACTGGCAGAGCAGATCATCAAGCGGGCGTTGTCGGTACGACAGATCGAAACCTTGGTTGCCAAGGCCATCGCCGGCAGAGGCGCCGAGCGCCGCCCGTCGACCAAACAGCCTGATCTGGTCGATCTTGAACGGCAGGTGAGCGAAGCCATTGGCTGCCGTGTCAGCATCACCACCACACGCAAAGGTGGCGGCGAGTTGAGCGTTCAGTTCCGCGATTCGCTTCAGTTGGAAGATCTGGTCAACCGGCTTATCCGTAAGCCGGAGCCGATGACGGCCGAGGAATAGTCAGGCCGGCCGACCGGCGTGAACCATGCTTCAGGGGGCTTGCCACCCGGGTCGTGGTAACCCAACCCGGCTGGCTAAATCGTATGGTGTTGATCACCCTTGGCGACAATGAGAGGGGCCGCGGGCCCTACATCAGCTTACCGTTCAGGAAGCCCAGAGCAGGCAGCGGTCTCCAGGCTCTGGGGAGGTCCGATCGTTTGATCGGCTTGACACTGTAGGACGGCGTCGGTTGGCGGGTATTGCCCAGAAAGGCGGCATAGGCTTTGACCTGCTGCTCCCGCCACGCCTGATCGGCCAGGGCTGCCAGGCGGCTGGTGAATACTTCGGCAACCCGCGATGTTCGGCCAATCGACGCGACGACAGCCCATAGGCGGTCGTCACGGTAGCTGTTGAGACTGACAGGCTCCACCATCTCTAAAGGCTGGCTTTCCTCAACGGGGAAGGCAAGAAACTTCCCATATCTCGTGTTACAATGCCAGTCGGGCGGTTCGGCCCGGCGGTTCAGCCTGTCCGCCACCCGCCAACTGGACGTCCCGATGTTCCTGGGCCTAGGCTTTTGCCAACAATTATCAGGGGCGGAATGGGTCATGAGCGGAGAGAATTGCCTTGCCGGCCTAAAGATCCTCGATCTCACGCAATTTGAGGCTGGTCCGTCATGCACCGAGGCCCTGGCATGGATGGGCGCCGATGTGGTGAAGATCGAGAATCCCGGCGTGGGCGATCCCGGCCGATCGGTTGGCGGCAAATCCGCCAAGGACGCGTTCTACTTCCTGCAATATAACGCCAACAAGCGATCGGTGACCGTCAACATCAAGGACCCGCGCGGTCTGGCCCTGGTCAAGGAACTCGCGGCAACCGCTGACGTGATGATCGAGAACTTCGCGCCCGGTGTGATTGAACGGCTCGGATTGGGCTACGAAGTCATCCGCGACCTGAATCCGGCTATCATCTATTGCCAGGTCAAGGGCTTTGGAACCGGCAGCCCGTTTGAGAAAAACCTGGCGTTCGACATGATCGCGCAGGCATGCGGCGGCCTGATGTCGATCACCGGGGAGGAAGATGGGCCGCCCTGCAAGCCGGGTGCGACCATCGGGGATACTGGCACGGGAATGTTGATGGCTGTTTCCATCCTCGGTGCCTATGTGCGGCGCCTGCGCACCGGGGAGGGCGAACTGCTTCAGGTCGCCATGCAGGATGCGATCCTGCACTATATTCGCAATGCCTTCACGTACATGGAGCGGACCGGCAAGCCCGCGCCTCGCGCCGGATCCAGGACAGTCGGCGGCGGCAATCCGCCAATCGGTGTGTATCCCTGCGCCGGCGGTGGCCCGAACGACTACGTCTATATCTACACAAGCGCCGCGAACCCCGAGCATTGGACGCGCCTGCTGAAGGTCATCGGACGCACGGACCTGATCGATGATCCCCGTTTTGCGACGCCGGCCGCCAGAACCGAACACCGACAACTGGTCGATCAAATCGTATCGGAATGGACGATCCAGCATGACAAGCACACGGCCATGCGACGTGTGGGCGACGCGGCAATTCCCGCCGGTGCCGTGCTGGACACCATGGAACTCGCCAACGATGAGACGTTCCAGCAGCGGGGCGTCCGCCAGACAATGCAGCACCCCGCAATCGGTGACTATGCGATGACGGGGTGGCCGGTCCGCTTCGGCGGCAAAGTCCCCGAAGTCACGCCGGCCCCATTGCTGGGGCAGCACACTGAGGAGGTGCTCACCGAATGGCTGCGCTATGATCACGGCCGCGTCCTTCACCTGAAAGAGGCGAAGGTGGTCGGTTAGCAGGTGAATCCGCCGGGTGAGGCAGCATGTTCCGCCCCGCTTCGTTCAGCCTACGCCGATCCTTCCCCCTCGCACCGACACCGCTCGGCGGCATCAATGGCGTCCCGGCGGCATCTGCGCTATTTCCTGGCTCGGAACAACGACCGCTCCGTTCATCAAATATCCGAAAGAGGACTAACCGAAATGACGACCATACTGAGCCCGGACAGCAAGCCGAGGGCGGGGGCGTTTTCCCAGCCGGTATCGACGGCTGTCATCGTTGCCGGCTGCGTGTGCCTTAGCGCGCTTTTCGCCTGTGCCACGCCGTTCGCCGCCCTGGCCACCCTGGCTGCCCTGACCTACCGGCGTTATCAGGCACTAGCCGTGGTCGCAGCGGCATGGGCCGCCAACCAGGCGATCGGCTATTTCCTGCTGGGCTATCCCTGGACCTGGGACAGCGCGGCCTGGGGCGTGGCGATCGGAATGTCCGCCAGCCTCGCGGTTCTTGCCGTCATGGCGCTTCCGCCCGCCCGCTCTGCTGCTCTGTCAGTTGGCTTCGCCTTCATCGCCGCCTTCGTGGTGTACCAGGCCGGGCTGTATGCCGCGTCGTTCGTGCTGCCGGGTGGCGACGCAGGCTTCACCGCATCGGTCGTCGGCTATGTGTTTCTGGTCAACACCGCGGGCCTGGTCCTGCTGATGATTACCCGCCAGCTTCTTGCCGCAGCCGGCGGAATTCTGCGTACCGCCTCCGGCGCCAAGCCATTGCCGTCTGGCCTGTAGGCTTGTGACCGCCGCCGGTCAGGCGTGGCCTGACCGGCGGCGATGGGCATGCCGTTTGACGAATTCGCGCATGGTCTGAAACACGACATACAGCATCGGTATCAGGAATACGCCGACCGAGCTGGCGATGATCATCCCGCCAAAGACGGCGGTGCCGACGCCCCGGCGGCTCAGCATCGCCGCACCTTCGGCCCACACCAGCGGGATCAGGCCGAAGATGAAGGCGATCGAGGTCATCAGGACGGCCCTGATCCGCATGCGAGCGCCCAGCGCCGCAGCCTCCCGGATCGGCAATCCGGCCTCACGCTGCTCCTTGGCGAACTCTACGATCAGAATACCATTTTTGGCCGCCAGCGCGATCAGCACGACCATGCCGATTTGCGCATATAGGTCGAGCGGCAGCCCAAATGCCTGCAGGCCCAGAAAAGCACCCAGAACGCCAACGATCACCGACAACAGCACCGGGATCGGGATCATCCAGCTTTCATATAGTGCAACGAGGAACAGGTAGGCGAACAGCGCCGCCAGCGCGAGCAGATACACCGTCTGACCGGCCGCCTCACGTTCCTGATATGCCGTGCCGGTCCATTCGTACGCATAGCCCGGGGGCAATGTCACTCGTGACAGCTGGTCCATGGCCGCAAGCGCGTCGCCAGAGGAAACGCCCGGTCGCGGACCGCCATTGATGGTCACGCTACGGTAGTTGTTGTACCGGCTGATCACCTGCGGCCCGAGTTGGACGCGCACATTGGCGATGGACCGCAGCGGCACCATCTCCCCGGTCTTGTTGCGCACGTAGATCTTGTAAATTGCAGAGGGATCGCTGCGATCGTTCGCGTCACCCTGGACGTTGACCTGCCAGGTGCGTCCGAACAGGTTGAAGTCATTGACATAGTAGCCGCCCAGGGTCGCCTGGAGCGAGTTGAAGACATCCGACATCGAAAGCCCAAGCGCCTGGGCCTTCTCCCGGTCTATGTCCAGCCAGAGCGACGGGTTGGATGACGTGAACGTCGAGAACACGCGGGCCAGCCGTGGATCCTTGTTCGCCGCGGCAACCATGCCTTGCATGACGCTCGCCATGTCCTCCGGCGGACGGCCTTCCAGGTTCTCCAACTGGTATTCGAAGCCGCCGCTGGTCGACAGGCCGATGATCGGCGGCAGGTTGAACGGGAAGACGACCGCCGAGCGTATTTGTTGGGCGGCACCGAAGATATGCCCCAGCACGGCGCGCACGCCGTTTGCCGGGCCGGGTCGCTGATCGAATGGCTTCAAACGGGTGACGAGGAACGCCGCATTCGGCTGGTTGCCGCCATCGAGCAGCGAGAAGCCGACGATGGACAACACGGCCTCAACCTGCGGCATGGGCCGGATCAGGTTCTCGACCCGCTCGACCACCTTCCGGGTCCGCTCGACCGAGGCGCCGTCCGGTAGCTGCACAACGGTAAAGATGGCCCCCTGATCTTCTTCCGGCAGGAAGCCGCCCGGGGTGATCCGCCCGAGCAGCAGAATGCCTGCAGCGGCACCGGCCAGCACCAAGAGCGAGAGCGCGGAGACGCGCAGCAATCGTGTCACCACCGCCGCGTAGCCGTCTCGCACCTTGTCGATGCCGGTCAGCATCCAGCCGACCGGTCCACGCGGCCGGCGGGTGTGCCGCAGGAACAGCGCGCACAGGGCAGGCGACAGCGTCAGGGCGTTGATGGCCGACAGCAGCATGGCGACGCTGATGGTGATCGCGAACTGCCGGAACAGGGTGCCGGACAGGCCGGGGATCAGAGCGACCGGCACGAACACCGACAGCAACACCAGGGAGATCGCGATCACCGGCCCGGTAATCTGCGCCATCGCCTTCTTGGTCGCCTGCGCCGGTGTCAGGTCAGGCTCCGACGCCATCACGCGCTCGACGTTCTCAACGACGACGATCGCGTCGTCGACCACCACGCCGATGCCCAGCACCATGGCCAGCAGGGAGATCGTGTTCGCCGAGATGCCGAACGCCAGCAGGATGGCGAACGTGCCGATCAGGCTGACCGGTATCGCCACCATTGGAATGATGGTCGCCCGCAGGCTGCCCAGGAACACGAAGACGACGGCGACAACCAGTGCGAACGCGATCAGCAGGGTTTTGATCACCTCGGTGATGGTGGAGGCGACGAACGAGCTGCTGTCGTAAAAAACCCGGGCCTTGATGCTGTGGGGAAACCGTACTGAAAGATCTTTCAGCGCCGCGGCAACCCGCGCGGAGGTCTGCACGGCGTTCGATCCGGGGGCCAGATAGATGCCGATCGACACCGCCGGATTGCCGTTCAGGCGGCTGAGCGTATCGCTGTTGGCGGCACCGAGCTCGGTTCGGGCGATATCCTTGATGCGCAGGATCGACCCGTCCGGGTTGGCCCGCACAACGATGTTGCCGAACTCTTGGGGTGTTGTCAGGCGGCCCTGGGTTTGCACGCTGAGCTGGAACTGGGTTGCGTCGCTGGTCGGCCGGGCGCCGATGCGCCCGACGGCGGCCTGGACGTTCTGGGATTGAATGACGGCGATGATGTCCGCGGGCGTCAGGTTCAACGCAACCAGCTTTTCCATGTTGAACCAGATGCGCATGGAGTAATCCAGGCGCCCGAACAGCGTTGCGTCGCCCACGCCCGGGGTCCGCGCCAGACGGTCCAGAACGTTGATGGTGACGTAATTACTGATGAACAGCGGGTCTTTCTCACCGCCTTCACTGTAGAACTGAAGGAATTCCAGGATCGCGGAGGACCGCTTGCGCACGGTGATGCCGCTATGCTGCACCTCGGCCGGCAGGCGGGCGATCGCCTGCTGCACGCGATTGTTGACATTGACGACGTCGATGTCCGGGTCGGTTCCCAGCGCGAAGCTGACGGTCAGCGTGTAGCTGCCGTCGTTCGCGCTGTTCGACTTCATGTAGATCATCTTGTCCACGCCGACGACGGCCGCTTCGATCGGCTGCGCGACCGTCTGCTCCATCACCGCGGCGGATGCGCCCGGAAAGGTGGCCGAAACGGTCACCTGGGGCGGAACGATGTCCGGGAACTGGGAAACCGGTATCCGCAGAAGTGCCAACGACCCGGCGAGGGTCATGAGGACGGCGATGACAATCGCCAGCCTGGGCCGGTCGACAAAAACCGAGGAGATCATGGCTACGACTTGCTCGCGCCGGCGCCGGCTGGCCCGGACATGGGTGGGCTTGCCGGACCCGGGCTGACCACCATGCCGGGACGTACCCGCTGGATGCCGTCGGTCACGACCATTTCACCTTCCTTGAGGCCGCCGGC
>DAICYU010000092.1 GCA_027311485.1 Acetobacteraceae bacterium | reverse complement strand
GGCGTCGATCGGGCCGGCGCCGCGACGGTCCACGTTCTTGCGATCGCGGGTCCAGTGGAACACGCTTTCGGCGCCGGGATCGTCTTTAATCATACGTTCGTAGTCGTCGTAGGCGTGCTGGGTCAGCGTTTCGATGGTAACGACATCGCCCGACTCGATGTCCAGGACCGGCGTCAGGGATCGGCTGAAATAACCCCAGTGGATGGTTTTGTCGGTGGCCGGCAGATAGTGTCGCCGCTGGCCGTCGCAGGGATCGCCGGCCGATGCCAGGTTGCCCCGATGCGCGGTTTCGGCCAGCGCGCCATGTCGCCGCGGCTTTGTCCCGGCGCTGGGGCCAGCGCCGGCGCCGTCAAGGCCAAGCGGCCAGCCACGTGCGATTTGCAGCCGCACGCCTTCCGAAATGCCGCTTTCGATCCTGCGGCGGTATTGGCGCGGCGGTTCGCCAAACCGCTCGCTGAACGCTCGGCTGAAGCTGGCGGCGTCGTTGAAGCCCCAGCGGAAGCAGATGGTGGTAATGGAATCCCGCGCGCAGGTCGGGTTCATCAAATCGAGCCGGCAGCGCTCCAGCCGCCGCTGCCGGATGTATTCGCCGAAGTTGGACCCGGCGGCCTCGAACAGCTTTTGCAGATAGCGCATCGACACCCCTTCCCGCTCCGCCGTGCTGGCCAGGGTCAGGTCAGGGTCGCCAAGGCGGGCTTCGAGGTTCTGGCAGACGCGGTGCAACGTGACCGTCTGGGTGAAGGTCGCGCCGAGGAGCGTGGCATCGTCGGACTCACCGGCCAAGGCGATCACCAGGAATTCGGCAAGCGCGACCTCAATGGGCCGGATTGCATCCATGTCGAGCGTATCGATCGTGTCGGCGACGGCCGCCAGCAGGCGGGCCAAGACATGGCCGAGGCCATCACGGCCCGACAGATGGCCGACCCTGGGGACGAGCGGCTTGACCAGCCGAGCACCGATGGCGGCGCGGGGCACGCGCACCAGCAACTGGCGGAAGTTCGTGGTCATCCGCAGTTCGGCTGGCGCGCCGGCACTGCCGTGGATCAGGTCGCCGACCGCTATTTCGGTGCTGCCACCGCCCTGGTGCAACTCCGCCCGCCCCTCGCAATGCAACGCCAGCCAGATCATGCCGGCATCGTCGCCGTAGCGGAGGCTTTGCGGGCCGGAGGCGATCTGCGCAAAGACAATACCAAGCGGCGATTCCAGCGCGTGCGCCTTGGCGAAAACACCTGGCTCATCCGCCGGATCGCGGACTTTGACGGACAGCTTGCCCAGCGCGTCGCGCCAAGCCTCCCACCGGCGGTGATCGGGATAGGATTCGGTCGTGAAGGACCATGCATTCATGCCGTGTTCCCGCCATCTGTGGCTGCATGCCGGTTCGGTATGATCGGGCCGGCGTAGCGGCCGCGGGGGCGGAGTGCACGAACCATGCCAGCGACGGCTGAACAGGCCGGTCGCCCGGCCGACCAAGCCGCCGGGCTGGCGGTGCCCGGTTGGGCGTGCGGCGGTTGCCGGTTTTTAAGGGAAATCGCTACCAGTTGGCCCGTTATCGGGGATAAGAGGCGGTCCCCTTCTCACGGATCCGTGATGCACTTCACAAGTCAAAAACTGATCCGCCTGCTGCTGCCGGTGATGTCGGGCGCCGGCTGCATGATCGCACTGCTGCTGGCAATGAACGTCATCGCAGACTGGAAGAACCAGGCGCCGCGTATCGGCGACCTGATCGCGTTCGAGCCGGCACGGGATGCGCTGCTGCCGGAGTCGGTGCGGATCGCCGTCGAAACATCCAGTGGTGGCCACTGTGTGCTGGACGCGTACACGCTGCGGCGGTCCGGCGGCAGCTTCATGGTCAGCCGCGGGTTGGCGGGCGCTGAGGCACGCTACATCATCCATTGGGCCGGCGCGCGGACGGCGGAAGGGACCGCCAGCTGCGGCGACAGCGCCGACCTGATCCTGACCAGGCGGCAGCTCGACAGGCTCGGCGAAGCGGCCGCGGCGGGCGGTATCCGCCAAGCGGCGGCAGCCAAGGTCGTCAGCAGTCCCCGCGGGCCGACCAGTCGATCAGAATCCCCCGGCTGACGCCACGTTCGCACAGGGCTTTCCGCGGCGCCGGGGCATGCGCCAGCTTGCTGCCATCACCGGCCCTGGACCAGCGCGCCGGCACCGGTGGCCCAGCGTGGTGAACGGAATGCGCCGCCGGTTCACGCAGCAACTGCCAGGCCTGCTGCAACGGCGGCGGCAGAAACGCTCCCGACGCCGCCCACCATACCAGGGCGGCCACCACCAGCGGTTCCGCCTGTGAACCGGATTTGCAGAGCGGCAGCGACCAAGTGCGCCGCACCGGCCAGGCAAGACGAAGCCAGTTCGGCGTCAGCATGTCGGCGGCGAGGTGGGAGGCATAGCCGACGGCGACCGCATCGGTGGCCCAGCGCGGCGCACCGCCTTGCAGCAGGACCCAGGCACAGGCCGCCACCGCCAGGGCCGAATGCGTGATGCCGCGATGGCCGAAAATAGCCGAGACAAGCATGGACACCGGGCGCAGACGGCTGCCGACCCAGGATTTCGGATGATCGATGTCCGGCAGCAGGCTGGCAGCGGCGGCGAGCGCGATTCCGGCGGGGTCGGCCGGTCCGAGGCCCAGATGCGGCGAGGCCGCAAGCCAGGCCGCCGCGCCGAGTGCCACATGGGAGCCGGCCATCATCGGCGAACATTCCTTGCGATCCTGATAGAGACGGCGACTCGGGTCGCCGCGCAACGTGCTACAGCGCCTTCATAACATTACCAGAAGCCATGGGCTTGTGGCGTGGGCATGGCAAGCGAAACCGCAAAACCGGCGATGCAGCGGGCCACGTCGGGGATGGTCATCGGGGATGGTCGTCGGGGATGGTCAAAAATGACCCAGACGTCATAATCCCTCCCTACCCCGTGTTGCACACCCCCCACCCCCATGCTAGACGCGCCGCGCCGGTCCGACCGGCTATCCCTGTATCCCGCTCGGCTCCCTCCAGGGCCAGCACAGCATATGGAAACCCACGTGGCTTCTGAGGCTACGACAATCGCATCCGGCGGCGGCCTCGCCGATCGCTACGCGTCCGCCCTGTACGCGCACGCCGAGGACACGAAATCGCTTGATGCGGTCGTGGCCGAAATGCAGGGTCTCGGACAGGTGATCGACCGCAGCGCCGATTTCCGGCGCCTGCTCGAATCGCCATTGATCGACGTGCAAACGGCCACGAGGGCCGCAACGGCGGTGTTGGAGCAGGAAGGCTTCAGCAAGCCGGTGCGTGACTTCGTTGGCGTGGTGACAGCGAACCGCCGCCTTGGCGCCCTGCGGGAGATTGTGCAGGCTTTCGCCGCCCTGGTGGCCGAACGGCGCGGCATCATCACCGCGCACGTCGCCTCGGCCCACCCGCTGAACGACGTCCAGCGCCAGCAGTTGCGCGCTCGGCTGATCGAGGCCGGGTATGGCAACGTCAATATCCTTGAACAGGTCGAACCCGACCTGCTGGGCGGCCTGGTCGTGAAGATCGGCGCGCGCCTGTACGATACCAGTCTGAAATCCCGCCTGCAGCGCCTGCAGTATGCGATGAAGGGAGCCGCGTAAGATGGAGATCCGTCCCGCCGAGATCTCGGAGATTCTGAAAAAGCAGATCGCCGCGTTCGATACCGAAGCCAATGTGGCCGAAACCGGCCAGGTTCTTTCCGTCGGTGACGGCATCGCCCGCGTCTTCGGGCTGCAGAACGTCATGGCCGGTGAGATGGTGGAGTTCCCCGGCGCGGGTCTCCGCGGCATGGCGCTGAACCTGGAAACCGACAATGTCGGCGTCGTGATCTTCGGTGACGACCGGCAGATCCGCGAAGGCGACACCGTCGCGCGCACCGGCTCGATCGTGGACGTGCCCGCCGGCCCCGGCCTGCTGGGCCGTGTGGTCGATGGCCTGGGCAACCCGATCGACGGCAAGGGCCCGATCGTTGCGGCCGAGCGTCGGCGTGTTGAGGTGAAGGCACCGGGCATTATTCCCCGCAAGTCGGTGCATGAGCCGATGCAGACCGGCCTGAAGGCGATCGACGCGCTGATCCCGGTTGGCCGTGGCCAGCGGGAGCTGATCATCGGTGACCGCCAGACCGGCAAGACGGCGGTGATCATCGACACGATCATCAACCAGAAGGCGGCGAACGTCGGCGACGACGCCAGCAAGAAGCTGTTCTGCATCTATGTCGCTATCGGCCAGAAGCGCTCGACGGTGGCGCAGCTGGTTCGTACGCTGGAGGAAAACGGCGCGATGGAATATTCCATCGTTGTCGCCGCTACCGCGTCAGACCCGGCGCCGATGCAGTTCCTGGCGCCGTACACCGGCTGCACCATGGGCGAGTGGTTCCGCGACAACGGCCAGCACGCGGTTATCTTCTATGATGACCTCTCGAAGCAGGCCGTCGCTTACCGCCAGATGTCGCTGCTGCTGCGCCGTCCGCCGGGACGTGAAGCCTATCCGGGTGACGTGTTCTACCTGCACTCCCGCCTGCTGGAACGCGCGGCGAAGATGAACGACGCCATGGGCGCCGGTTCGCTGACCGCCCTGCCGGTGATCGAGACGCAGGCCGGTGACGTGTCGGCCTATATTCCGACCAACGTGATTTCGATCACCGACGGCCAGATCTTCCTGGAGACCGAGCTGTTCTTCCGCGGCATCCGCCCGGCGGTGAACGTCGGCCTGTCGGTGTCGCGCGTGGGTTCGGCGGCGCAGATCAAGGCGATGAAGCAGGTTGCCGGCCGCATCAAGCTGGAACTGGCCCAGTATCGTGAAATGGCGGCATTCGCGCAGTTCGCGTCCGACCTGGACGCGTCGACGCAGCAGCTGCTGGCCCGCGGTTCGCGCCTGACGGAACTGCTAAAGCAGCCGCAGTACAAGCCGCTGCCGGTCGAGGAGCAGGTGGTGGCGATCTTCGCCGGTGTCCGTGGTTACCTGGACAAGATCGAGGTTAACAAGGTGGGCTCGTTCGAAGCGCAGTTCATTTCTGAACTGAAGTCGCGGGACCCCGGCATCCTGGACGTGATCCGCACTGATCGCGAACTGAAGCCGGAGACCGACAAGAGGCTGACCGCGTTCCTGGACAACTTTGCGAAGTCCTTCAGCTAAGGTTTTGCCATGCCCAGCCTGAAGGCTCTTCGGACCCGGATCAACAGCGTCAAGTCGACGCAGAAGATCACCTCCGCCATGAAGATGGTGGCGGCATCCAAGCTGCGTCGCGCGCAACAGCAGGCGGAAGCCGCGCGTCCGTATGCCGAACGTATGGACCGCATGCTGCGGGCGCTGGCGGCTTCGGTTGCCGGTTCGCCCACGGCGCCGCCGCTGCTGGTCGGCACCGGGCAGGACAAGACGCACCTGCTGATCGCGGTCACCGCCGACCGCGGCCTGGCTGGCGCGTTCAACGCCAGCATCGGCCGAGCGACGCGGAATTTGGCGCGCCGGCTGGAGGCGGAAGGCAAGACGGTGAAGATCATCACCGTCGGGCGGAAGGGACGCGACTATCTGCGCCGCGAACTGTCCAGCCGGCTGGTTGACGATATCAGCCTTGCCGGCAAGCGCCGTGTGGAGTTTTCGGAAGCGCAGGAGATCGGCAACCGGGTGACCAGCATGCTGGCCGCCGGGGAGATTGACGTTGCGACGCTGATCTACAACCGGTTCCAGTCCGTGATCGCGCAGGTCGTGACCGAGCAGCAGATCATCCCGGCCCCGCCGCCGCCGGAAGGCGACACGGTGGATACCGGCGGCGCGATGTATGACTTCGAGCCGGACGAGGAGACGATCCTGTCCCGCCTGCTGCCGCAGGCCCTGGCGGTGCAGGTGTTCCGTGCGTTGCTGGAAAGCGCGGCCGGTGAGCATGGAGCGCGGATGACCGCGATGGATAACGCGACGCGCAACGCCGGCGACATGATCAAGCGGCTGACGCTGAACTACAACCGTGCCCGCCAGGCGAACATCACCAAGGAACTGATCGAGATCATCTCCGGCGCCGAAGCCGTTTGATCCCGGACGAAAGGAACATAGCAGAATGGCAAGCAATATCGTCGGTCGGGTGACACAGGTCCTAGGCGCCGTGGTGGACGTGCAGTTCACCGGCGAACTGCCGTTCATCCAGAACGCGCTGACCTGCAAGATTGACGAGCGCACCTTGGTGCTGGAAGTCGCGCAGGAACTGGGCGAACGCACCGTCCGCTGCATCGCGATGGACAGCACCGACGGCATGGTGCGCGGGCAGGAAGTGGTGGACACCGGCGCGCCGATTACCGTGCCTGTCGGGCCGGAGACTCTGGGCCGCATCCTGAACGTCGTCGGCGACCCGATCGATGAAAAGGGCCCGGTCCACACCGCCAAGCGCATGCCGATCCACCGTTCGGCCCCGTCCTTCGAGGAACAGGCCACCAGCGCCGAAATTCTCGTGACCGGCATCAAGGTCGTCGATCTGCTCTGCCCCTACCTGAAAGGCGGCAAGATCGGCCTGTTTGGCGGCGCCGGCGTGGGCAAGACCGTGCTGATCCAGGAACTGATCAATAACATCGCCAAGGCGCACGGCGGCGTTTCGGTGTTCGCCGGCGTGGGTGAGCGCACCCGTGAGGGCAACGATCTTTATCACGAAATGATTGATGCAGGCGTTATCAAGGTCAACGACGCGGGCAAACTGGTCGAGGGCTCCAAGGTGGCCCTGATGTATGGCCAGATGAACGAGCCGCCGGGCGCCCGCGCGCGCGTCGGCCTGTCCGGCCTGACCATGGCGGAATACTTCCGTGACGAGGAAGGCCAGGACGTGCTGTTCTTCGTGGACAACATCTTCCGCTTCACCCAGGCCGGCGCCGAAGTGTCCGCTCTGCTGGGGCGCATCCCTTCGGCGGTGGGTTATCAGCCGACGCTGGCGACTGACATGGGTGCCTTGCAGGAGCGCATTACCTCCACCACGAAGGGGTCAATCACCTCGGTGCAGGCGATTTACGTTCCGGCTGACGACTTGACCGACCCGGCGCCTGCCACGTCCTTCGCCCACTTGGACGCCACCACGGTGCTTTCCCGCCAGATCGCCGAGTTGGGCATCTACCCGGCGGTCGATCCGCTGGACTCGACCAGCCGTTCGCTGGACCCGCGGATCGTCGGCGAAGAGCACTACAACGTGGCGCGTGAGACGCAGCGCATCCTGCAGACCTACAAGTCGCTCCAGGATATCATCGCCATTCTGGGGATGGACGAACTGTCGGAGGAGGACAAGCTGATCGTGGCCCGTGCCCGCAAGATCCAGCGCTTCCTGTCGCAGCCGTTCCATGTGGCGGAAGTGTTCACCGGGTTCCCGGGCGTGCTGGTGCCGGTGGCCGACACCGTGCGCAGCTTCAAGGCGATCTGCTCCGGTGAATACGATCACCTGCCGGAAGCGGCTTTCTACATGGTCGGCACGATCGAGGAGGCCGTTAAGAAGGCCGAATCGATGAAGGCGACTGCCTGAGCGCATCTGGCAAGGATCAGCGATATGGCAACGAACCTGGAGATCGTCAGCCCGGAACGGCTGCTGCTGTCCCGTCCCGTGGACATGGTGGTCATCCCGGCTTCGGAGGGCGACATGGGCGTGCTGGAAGGCCACACGCCGATGATCGTCATGCTGCGCGGCGGCACGATCGACCTGTACGACGGCGACAAGGTCACTGACCGTTTGTTCGTCGACGGCGGCTTTGCCGAGGTTACGCCGGAGCGGTGCACCGTTCTGGCGAACCACGCGATCCCGCTGGTGGAGATCAACAAGGCTGATGCTGAGCGCCGACTGGCCGAGGCAGAAGCGGCGTATGAAGCCGCGGACAAGCGTGACACGGCGGTGGAAGATGCTGCCCTGGATCGCCTGCAATCGGCGCGTGCAATGGTTGAGGCGGTTAGCTGACCCGCCGGCCCATCCTTAAGCTGCAACGAATGGCCGGGCCTGACCCGGCCATTTTTTTGTTCGACGCCCTGAGATTCACGACTGCCACCGGACGTTGAACACGAAATCGTCACACTATTGTGGCGAATGTGCCACAGATCGCGGCAGGCGCAATCGCGTAAGGATGCAGGCCGAACCGCACTGCTCGCAGGCGGTTTTATCGCGGAGTCGGTGCGCATATATACCCCGTCGGGTGCCTCAGCGTTCCCTCGTTCAGCGACCTTTCAGCGAGCGTGACTCCACGATGAAGCATTGGCGGATCGACGATGTGGCCTGGGACCGGTTTGATCCCTCCGCGGTTGACCCGGCGTTGGTGCCATTGGTCAAGGCAGCGGCAATGGTCGAGCGGAACGGCAAGGATTATGCCCGGTACCTCGGGAATGTCTTCCGCGATGACCCGGACTTCCGGCTTGCGGCCGACAACTGGGCCGAGGAGGAAGTGCAGCACGGCGACGCCCTGGGCCGCTGGGCGATGCTGGCCGATCCCACCTGGGACTATGCCGGCGCATTCGAACGGTATCGGTCAGGCTACACGGTCAAGGTGGATGCCGGCGCGTCGATCCGGGGGTCCCGCACCGGCGAGCTAATCGCCCGCTGCATGGTGGAAACCGGAACCTCCAGCTACTACACCGCGCTGGCCGAAGCGACGACGGAGCCTGTGCTGAAACAGGTCTGCAAGCTGATCGCGGCCGACGAATACCGGCATTTCAAGCTGTTCTACGACCACATGCGCCGGTACCTGTCGCGCGAGAAGATCGGGGTATGGACCCGCCTGCGGATCGCGCTGGGCCGAATCGGCGAGTCGGAAGACGACGAACTCGCCTACGCTTATCACTGCAGCAATGAGCCGGAGTCGCTGCCGTTCCGGCACCAATACTGCACGGCGGCCTATATGGGCCGAGCCATGGGGTTCTATCAGTACCGGCACATCGAACGGGGCACGGGGATGATCCTGAAGGCGGTGGGCCTGCCGCCGCGCGGGCGCCTGTCCAACCTGGCGACCAAAGTGGCCTGGCAGTTGCTGCGATGGCGGCAGCACCGGTTCGAACAGCAACTGGCGGCCTGACGCTGCGTCTTTAATCGCCGTTCAGCGCGGACGGGCGAACGTCCGGCTGCACGTCGGGCGGACGTGGCGGCACAAAGGTGACACCGGCCGCTTCGGCCAGGGGTGCGACGGCGTCATGCGCCTGCAAGTCGGCCAGCACGGCGTCCACCTGATCAATCAGAGCCTTGTTTGTGGCCAGGCCCACATATCCCATGTTGAAGCCGATCGAGTGGCGGTAGCCTGACAACACCAGCCCGTCAGGCCCGTGCCGCAGGCGCCAGGCATCGAAAGCGCGAAGGTCGGCGAACGCGGCGTCCACGCTGCCGTTTTGCAGCTTCTCGAACAGGATGCGGGAGTCGGGGAAATGCACCACCTGATCATCCAGCCGCCCGTCCGCGTACCGCATGGCAATGGCATCGGATAGGGTGGCAATCTGCACGCCGATCTTCATGCCTGCCAGATCGCCCAGCGTTTTCACCTGTCGGTCGGCCTCTCGCGCCGGCAGCACCACCGCAAGGGTCTCCATGCGATAGGGACGGGTCGCCGCGAGATCGCCGATTTTGATCCATCGGGTCCGATCTTCCGGCTTGGCCCCCGCGAACGGCGGCAGTCTGGCAACGGGGGACCGCGGCGGTGCCAGCGTACCCTCGGTGAGTGGATATTCCGCCACAAGCTGGCAACGGCCGTCGGACAGCAGGGCGTCGGCGTCCTTTGGCAGGCTGGTGTCGGGATCATCGCGGCTGACGAACCACTGTATGCGCAGTTCGCGGCCAAGCCGGCGGGCGACGATGTCGGACAATACAAGATCGAAGCCGGCGGGACGGTTGCCGGCGCGCAATGACAGTGGCGGATCGTTCTGCTGCATGCAGACCGTCAATGGGGCGGTCGTCTGCGCCCGGACACCCACCACCGGCCAGAGGGCGGCCATCGCCGCCAGCGTCAGAATTGGTTTCATTTGGGGGGGACTCCTCCGGTTCGGACGTAGGCCCATAGAGCCTCGATTTCATCTGGCTTCAGTACGTCCTTCCAGGGCGGCATGGCGTTCTTGCCGTTCCTGACCGAGTGGAAGAAGCGTTTCCGGTCGTCGTGCGGGAACTTGCGCAGATCGAAGGAGAATGTGCCGGGGTTGACCATGTGCGGTCCATGACAGTGCGAGCATATCTGCTCAAAGAGTTCGGCCCCCTTGGCGAACTGTTCTGGCGACGGTGGC
>DAICYU010000091.1 GCA_027311485.1 Acetobacteraceae bacterium | reverse complement strand
CGCTCAGGGCATCGCCGGTCAGCAGGCCGCGCAAACAGGTCCAGCGCGCGACCCGCCGGTTGACCGGCGCGACATGCACGTCACGGCACAACGGCCGCAGCGTATCGACATAGGCCATGTCCGCGGGATCATCGACCAGGCAGCCCAGGTGGATGTCGTAATGTCGAGCAAAGTGTTGCAGCTGGTGGAAGGCGCGGATCTTCTCACCTTTGGTGGGGGGATACGGTAGCCGCTGCACCAGGAACAGCAGGGCGGGCACCGGCGTCAGCCCAGCCCACGCACGATGAAGGGGCCAAGCGCATTGGCCACCGGCAGCGGCAAGCGCTTCCACCCGGCGATGAACAGCCGGTATTTCGGGTTCATCGGGTTATGGTCCGGTATCGCCGCACCCGGACGCAGGTGGAAGCCGTAATGCAGCTTCTGCTCCTGAAAGCCCCAGTTGTGCTTGAAGGCGAAAGCACCGGTGCCGATCTTGCTGCGACCGAAATCAAACAGCCGGCAACCCCTGTCGACCGCCCGCCGCATCACCTCCCAATACATGAAATCATTTCCCGCCCGGGTGCGGGCCGCCAGCGTTCCTCCGCCGTAATAGGGAAGCACTTCATCGCGGAAGTAGAAATTCATCACCGCGGCAATCGGCGCTTCCTGATCCATGATGGTGACGATGTCGGCAGCGTCGCCGAATACGTCCATCAGAATGTTGAAGTAACGTCTGGCAAATACTGGGGTGCCCAGATTACGCACGCTCTCGGCGTAGATACGGTGCAGCAGGCCAGCGTCCTGTTGCACAACCGATGTCAGGCCGTTCTGGATCCCCTTGCGCACCATCGCCCGCTGCTTGCGCGGGATCGCCTTCATGTTGCGGTCGTGATCGGATTCGATTGATTTTCGGAACGTGACGTGCAGATCCGGTCGAGCAACCCATTGATCGCGTTGCTGACCGGCGGGGCTGTGCAGGTGCCGGAACTCCAGCGCGCTCGCGCCGGTACGACGCAACAGCGCCTCGGCATGGGCGGTCAGCGCCGCTTCGGTTTCCGCGTCGGCGGCGAGCGGACCGCCATACACGCAGAACGGCACCGAGATCAGCGTATCGCCGAACAGCCGGGTCCGCACCCGGGCCAGCGGCAGCACACCGGTGATCGCGCCATCCCGTTCGGCGCAGGCGTAATGGGTCTCATGCCCGAACGCCCGTTCGATGACGCCAGCCCAGGCGGCGCGGTGAAAGAAGGTGCCAGCGGGCATGGCCTCGACGAAGCGGTCCCAGGCAGCCGTCGTGGCGGCATCCAGCGGACGGATGGTCATTGCCATGACAGCGTCTCAGGCCACTGCCGGTTCGTCGGCGGACAGCACAGGCGCATAGACACGGTCCATTCTGTCCCAGGCGAAGTCGCGCAGCAGCCGATCCAGGCCAGCCGCCATACGCGACAGATTGGTGTAGTGGCGCAGCCGCGACTTCCAGCCCGCGTCGCGAACGCGCGGCTGCGCCGGATCGATCTCCCACGGGTGGAAGTAGAAGATGCCGGGCTGCCCTTCCCGGCCGTTCACATGCCGCAGGCCTGCGCGATACAGCGCGTCCGGCAGCAGCCGGAAATAGCCGCCGCCCGAGCACGGCCAGTTGCGCCCGCGCAGGCGCACGGTGGTCATGGGAATTTCCATCACGCCGTCAGCGTGCGGCCGGAACGGCGTCCGCGGTGCATCCGGCATCCCATACAGGTCATGACGGATCGGGTTGATGCTGGAACTGTATGTGTAGCCTTCCTGGCGCAGGATCGGAAACGCCCAGGCGGTCCGGTCGGTGATCGAAAAGGTCGCCGCACGATAGCCGCCGACCCGCACGCCGGAGAGGTCCTCCAGCAACGCCCGTGTCCGCCGGACATCGGCGCGGAAGGTTTCCGGGTCCTGCTGGTGGACCTGGGTATGGTCCCAGCCGTGGCTGGCCAGCTCGTGCCCGTCATCGACGATACGGCGGATCAGCGCGGGATGGCGTTGCGCGACCCATCCCAGGGTGAAGAACGTGGCCTTCGTGCCGGCGGCGGCAAACTGATCCAGGATCAGGTTCGTGTTGCGCTCCACCCGCGGGGGAAAGCGGTCCCAGTCGGCGCGGTCGATACAATGGGCGAACGCCTGGACCTGGAAATAATCCTCGACGTCCACCGTCATGGCATTCGTCAAGGACATCATGCCTGGCCCGTCACCTGCGTCTCCAGCAGATCGATCACCCGCCGGGTGACCGTTT
This sequence comes from Acetobacteraceae bacterium, assembly GCA_027311485.1. Taxonomy (GTDB): domain Bacteria; phylum Pseudomonadota; class Alphaproteobacteria; order Acetobacterales; family Acetobacteraceae; genus Rhodopila. The sequence continues at coordinate 8,108 of DAICYU010000091.1, read as the reverse complement.
CCTGCCGCACCGCCTGCCGCTCCAGCGCCTCGATCCGCCGCAGCAGGTCGTTGTGCGCATCCTCCCCGGCCGGGGCCGGAGTCGCCGGCGCCAGTCCCGCGCCCAGGTCACGGTCCAACTCCTCCGACGTGCCGTCCACCATATCGGCGGTGATCCGGTGCGTTTCCTCCAGCGCGCCCAGCAGAAGAACGCGGGAGCAGAGCGTGTTGATCCGCCGCGGAATGCCGCCGGTGTGGCGATGCACGGCGACGAAGGCGTCGTCGTCCCAAGCCGGATCGTCGCGCCAGCCGACGGTGCGCAGCCGATGCTCGATATAGGCTCTCGTTTCCGGCTCGATCAGCGGGCCGAGGTGGAACGACGCCAGCACGCGCTGGCGCAACTGCTCCCAGTCCTGGCTGGCCAGGATTGGCCGGAACTGCGGCTGGCCCAGCAGGATCGTCTGCACCGACGCCCGGCCGTCCACGGTGATGTTGGACAGCATCCGCAGTTCCTCCATCGCCGCGAGCGACAGGTTCTGCACTTCGTCGATGACCAGCAGGCAGCGGCGGCCCTGCTGGCGCTGCGCCCGCACCATATGCTCGAACTGGCGCAGCAACGTCGCCTTGTCGGTTCCCGGTGTCTCGGTTACGCCGAAATTCACCATGACCAGGCGCAGCAGGTCGTCGGCTGACACCTGCGTGGTGACGACGCGGGCGATGACATAGGTCCGGCGATCAAGCTGCGCCCAGATCTGTTCGGTCAGCGTGGTCTTGCCCGCCCCGACCTCCCCGGTGATGACGATAAAGCCTTCCTGCTGCGACAGGCCGTACACCAAGTGCGACATCGCTCGGCTATGCCCGCTGCTGCCGAAGAAGAAGCGGGTATCCGGCGTTAGCAGGAACGGCAGCCCGGACAGTTTGTAGAATGTATCAAACATCTAGAAGGTCTTCGACAGGCCGAGGATGAGCATGTTCTGATACATATTGTAGCTCGTTACGGCTGATTGCCGCTCGAAGAATGAATAGCTGATGCTGGCACCCAATGTCTCGGTAATTTGGTATTGCCAGGCGGCCGTTGCGACGGCGGACAGGCTGTTGCCCGGGATGAAGCCGACCTGGGCGGGCTGCGACATCCACGACAGGGACAGCCCGCCGCTTACGGTCATGTCCGGCCGCATCTGGTGCACCCACGACACGCTGATGGTCTGGTCGCTGGTGGCGAAGGCCGGTCCCGCCCCGGTGCTGCTCTGCGAGGCCAGCAGCAGGTTCAACGAAATGATGTCGCGGTCCAGCGTGGTCTGGGTGCCAAGCACCAGCGACGTGGTGCGGAACACGCCATCCTGGGGCGCCAGGGCATTCGTCGTAGCAAACAGGGACCCGCCGGTCTGGGCGTTGATCAGGCTGCGATTGGCGCCGGCGGCAGCCAGGTTCAACTGGCTCTGCACCATTTGCAGCTGCGTACCCAGGGTCGTGCCGTAGGACACGTTCAGCACGGTGCGTGCCGTTGCCGCGTAGTGGCCGGTCACGGCCAGGGAGTTGGTGCCATACTGATGCCCGTAACTGACCGTCAGGGCGGTGTCCGGATTGGGCGTCAGCGTCGTGCCGAACGACCAGGTCATGTCATGAATGCCCTGGAAGCCGGTTTCGGTATAGGTGATATCTTCATGTCCGATGGAGCCCAGCAGCGCGACCGTCCGGTTGAGCTGATATGTCAGGGTGTCGGATATGATATTGCTGGTGGACGAAAAATTGGTCCCGCCGGCAGCCGGCAGCCCGCCGCCGGGCGGGTACACGCCGCCGAACGTGGACTGGGATTGTGTCAGGTTCACATCGACGCTGTTTTTGGCCGATGTCAGCGCGTCGCCGGTGTCGTAATGGGCGATCGCCTCATTGGTCAGCAGGCTCTGGGCATTCAGGCCGCCGCTTGGCAGCGGCGAGGCCGCAAAGCCAGACAGCGTGTCGGACCGGGTCATGGCGAGCGAATAGCCAAGCTTGAGCGTGCCCCAGTCGCCCAGCCGCCGCAGCAGGTAGGGTGAGATCGCCAGGCTGGAGGTCTGGTATTCGTTGTCCCGGGTCAGCCCGAGCGTGTTGCCGGCCAGGCTGGGCACCGAACCTGGCGCCATCAGATTGGCGTTGGCGGGCGCGCCCAGGGTACCCACCCCGCCAAGGCCGCCGTAAACACTCTGGACGCCGGAAAGCCCCCTGACGTCCACATAGAACAGGTCGGGCACAACCGTGACCGACGCCAGGCCGGTCATCTGCTCAGTCAACGCATTGAGCGACGTTTCGTTGGCATAGAGCGCGAGGATCGGCGCAAAGTCGAACGTCATCTGCACGCGCGGCAGGTCGCCGGCGATGCTGACGCCGGGTGAGAGGTAGGTTACAAGATCGGCCTGCCGCGGGCTGTTCAGCTGAAGAACGTTGTCGGTCAGTTCTTCCTGGACATTGATGCGCGGCACGATCGTCCAGCCGCCGCCGGCCGGGGGCGACAGGCCGTTGGCCAGCTGCAGCTGGTGCAGCAGATCCTGCGTATCCGGACTCGACAGTTCGGTGCCGGTGGGCACCTGGTCCTGGTTCGTGGCATCAAGGAATGGGAATGCCGCCGCGCCGGTGGCATCGGTGACCAGCAGGGCGAACGCCAGGAGCAGCCGGCGTCGCCGCCTGACAGCGCCCGATCCGGGCGCAGCCGCCGCGCACGCGATCGTCGCCACGCTGTGCATCACCGTGTCGCCGGCACCCGTCAGGATGAGTAGTAGGACGAATAGGCGCCGAAGGTGTAGCGGGAGGAGATCTGCTGCTTGTTCAGCACCAGGGTGATGGTCGGGCACGCCTGGATCAGGTCCAGGGACGCCTCGATCTCATCGCGCTGCGTGCGGTCGGCTTCCACGACAAAGAGGATCTGGCCGACCACCTGCGCCAGAATTGCCGGGTCGCTGGTGGACAGGCAGGGCGGCGCATCCAGGATCAACAGCCGGTCGGAATAGCGGCGGCCCAGGCTTTGGATCAGCCGCGTCATCTCCTTGGTCGAGAACAGTTCCGCGCTCCGCTCCCGCTCCCGCCCGACAGGCAGGATGGACAACCGCTCGATCGGCGTCTTGGCGATCAGCGGCCCGGGGTCCAGCTTCGGATTTGCCGCCAGGTCCAGCAGGCCGCGCGACTGCGCCAGACCCAGGTTGTAGCAGATGGAGTCACGCTTCGAGTCGGCATCGACCAGCAACACATGGTGGTCGCCTTGGCGGGCGATACTGCCGGCCAGGTTGGTTGACATGAAGCTCTTGCCTTCGCCGGGCCGCGCACTGGTCACCAGCAGCAGGTTGGAAAACCCCGGTTCCGCCCCCGGCCCGAACGCCGAACGGATGATCTGGCGCTGCACAAGGCGAAACTCTTCCGAGATGCGGGAGCGTGTGCGCGACCAGTCCACCATGCCGGCACGTTCCAGCGACACGGCATCGACCGTCATCTGGCTTTGCAGCAGGCCGCCGGCGCGGTCGTCCGGCGCCCCCAGGCCGATCATCGGCGCAGCGGGCGCGGCCGGCGAACCCGGGTAATCCAGCACCCCGGCCTGGGCGTCGACCGGGTCTGCCGCGCGCGGCTGGTGCAGAATGCCGGCTGCTGTCCGCGGCAGCGAACCTGGACCAGGCGATCCGGTCGGCGCCGAGGCTGCCCACGCCGGCTCCTCGCCGTTATCGGGCAGTGCCGCCGGCTGGGTTGCCGACTGGGCTGCCACTGGCGGCGGCGCGAAAAGCGATGATGCAGCCGGTTCAGGCGTGCCGGCCGGTGCCGGAGCTGGTTCCGGCTCAGCCCCCGGACCCGCGGCGGCGGATTGTTGCAGCAGCTGTGACGCTGATTCGTCCAACGCGCCGGATCGCAACAACCGCTCCGTCACCCGTTCTACCAGGTGCGACGCCTTCGGTATCAACATGGGACCATCGTTCCAGGAAACAGACGATTCAAAATAGAAGGACCGTGGCAAGGCGCATGCCAGCCGGCAGCAAGCGCCGCGACGGATAAACCGGGCATCAGATCAATGCCGCCGAACGCAGGATATGCACGATCAGCCCGCCATAGATGCTGACCAGCACCGCAATGGCCGCGCCGAAGCGAAGCACGGCAACCACCCTTTGCCGCAGCGGCAACATGCCCAGGACCGAGATGCCGCCCAGCACGGGCAAACCCAGCGCGCGCAGGTCATCGATGGTGGAGAATGAGCGGTCAAACTGGCCCAGCAGGATGGTGACGCCCAACCCGGCGCCAAGCCCGACGAGAAGCACGCCGGTGACCAGCAGCATCCGGTTCGGCGCAACCGGCAGGCGCGGGATTTCCGGCGGATCAATGATCTGCAGCTTCACCTTGTCGGCCTGGGTATCCGCCGCCTGCGCAATATTCGCCGCCTGCAAACGTCCCAGCAGTTCTTCGTAATTCTTCCGCAACACGCCGTAGTCGCGGTCCGTGTTCTGATATTCGGCAATCAGGCCAGGCTGTTCGCGCTGCACCTTCTCCAGCTTGTCGCGATAGCGCACCGCATCGTCGCGCTGACGCTGCAGGGAGATGACGTTGGTGTCGGCCTCGATAAGCTTGACCTTCAGCTGGTCGTAAACCGGGTTCGGCACGGAACGCTTCATCCCGGTGGCGCTGTTCGCGGCGGCGCCCAGCTTCGCGGCGGCGGAAGGCGGGGAATCCACGGGCGCTTTCTTCAGCGATTCGATCAGCTTCCGCTGCGCGATCACGTCCGGGTGCTGATCGGTGTCCTTCAGCAGCAGCATGCTGAGCTGCTCCTCGGCATCCTGCAGGCGGGTGCGGGCCGCCGGTCCGGAAAGCCCGCCCAGGCCGCCCGATTCGACGACGATGAGCGGCGGGGTATTCTCGACTTCCTGCTTGAGGGCGTCGCGCGCCATCAACGCATCCTGCAACTTGCCGTCGAGCTGTCCGACGGCGTTGCGAGCGCCTTCCAGCGCCGGCACATTCGGATTATTGTCAGCCGGCAAAATATCCATATACCGCGCCCGAAAATCCGCTCGGCGTTTCTCCGCCGCGCGCAGCTGCTGCTCATAGGACTGGATCTGCCGCTCCAGGAAGCGGCGCGCATTCTCCATGTCGGACCGGGAACCGCCGGTCGCGCTTTCCACGAAGATGGTCAGCAGCGTCTGCACGACGTCATGCGCGACCTTCGGGCTTTTGTTGCGATAGGCGATGGTGAACAGGTTGCGGGTTTGCGGATTGACCTTGATGTCGCTCGCCAGCCGAGCGAGCAGGCGTTCGCGGTCGGACGGCCCGTTCAGGGTCAGGTCCAGATCGGTCTTGGAGATCAGCTTTTCCATGTTCGGGCGGCTGAGCAACGTGCGCTGCAGAATTTCCAGCTGGGTCGTCGGCGCGGAGTCAGCGGCGAGACCACGCAGCAGCGGCGTCAACACGGCGTCGGCGTCCACGAACAGCCGCGCGCTGGATTCGAACTGATTGGGGATGGTGTAGACGAAGACCCAGCCGACACCGCAAACCAGCCAGGCGATGATGACCCCGACCCAGCGCTGACGCCACGCCGAACGCAGGTACTGGGACAGCAACAGGCGCATCGAATCCATGGTGTGCCTCTCTCAGAACCAGGATTGCGGGATGATCAGGGTGTCACCGGGTTGCATCTCGATGTTCTGGTCGATGTCGCCGTCCTTGATCAGGTCGCTCAGCCGCACCTTGATCGAGGTCTGCTTGCCGTCCGGCGTCAGCCGGACGATGACGGCCCGGTTGCCGGCGGCGTATTTGGTCAGCCCCTTGGTGGCGATCATGACGTCGAGCAGCGTCATGTGGTCCCGGAACGGAATGGCGATCGGGTCAGTCGCCTCTCCGATCACGCGCACCTGCCGGTCCGGCGGCCCGATGAAGCTGCGCACGATGACGGTGACGTTCGGGTCCTGGATATATTTCGCCAGCCGCTTTTCCAGTTCCCGGGCCAGTTGCGGCGGTGTCTTGCCGGACGCGACGATATCCTCGATCAGCGGCGTGGATATCTTGCCGTCGGGGCGCACCGCGACGGAGGCCTCGCTGAGGTCCGGGTTGCGGTAGACGAACACGCTGAGGGAATCGCCGGCGCCGATGACATATTCATCGGGTACCTTGGACGCCGTGGCCTTGACCACCGGCGGCGGCGCCTTGCCGCCAAACGGTAGCTGCGCGCAGCCGGGCAGCGCGAGCGCGGCCGCGGCCAGAGCCAGCCCAGCGCGGCTGATCCGGGGCCGGTCGTAACCGCGTGGCGAGGTCAGGGCGAAAGGCGGGGTCTGTCGGGGCCGGAGCCAGACGTTGGACACTTAAACCTCAGAAACAAAATACTCTTGCGGCGCCGAACCCAGACTGGGCACAGCGATGGCGCTTGCCCCGAAGGGGCACGAATTGGATCGACGTCTGTCCCCCGCCCGATCAAGTCAGCGCTCCGTCACCGAACCCGAACGCCTGCTGCGGGCTTCGGTCGGGACCACTTGCAAGATTGGCTTGCTGAGGTCAGGCCCGACAGAACGGCCAGGGCTATAACACCTGCACAACGACGGTTCAACGCGAACATGGGATCCTGCCTCACGTGCCGGATTATACGGCCGCACCATTCTGAGTTACAAACCAGAACGAGCCGCCGTTGCAAATTGTCACAGGTTGTCCAGTTAACGATCCATTATCTCAGGCTCCAGAAGATCCTACAAATCGGGATATATTTTTCGAACAATACGAATTAAGCGAAAACGCATTTGACGGAACGGGTTGCAATGTGCAACATTCCGCCTCGACAAATATTCAACCGTCGAAGTTCCCATGCCCAAGAAGGCTACCCGCCATTCCGAACAACGATCACGCTGCCTGAATTTGGCCCGTATCTAGCGGACAATCAGACGGACAAAAAAGGACGCGTCATGACACGCGCGGTCGCGCATTACCTGCCACGGGAAATGGCAATCCTGGGTCTTGTGGAAGGTGTGCTTTCATTTACCGCCATCTGTTTCATTGCTCTGACAATGGATACCTCGCTCGCCGCGACCGGCGCGACAACGGGCGCTTCCGTGTCATTCAGCAGTGAAGTCGGTGTCGCGCTATCCTTCACCGGCCTGCTTGGTGCCCTTGCCTTGACCGCAGGCCTGTATCGCCCCGATGTCTGCCTCGACCTCAGGCGCGTGGCATCCGGCGGCGGCGTCGCGTTCCTGATGGTCAGTTCCCTGGTCCTGGCCCGGTATGCGGCAGTCATACATGTCCCCTACGACCACCTGATACTGTTGGCGGAGCTGATCCTGGGCTGGGGATTTGCCATCACGACCGTGCGCCTCGTCCACGCCATCGCCCTCCGGCGCCGGCCGCTCGCGCGCCGGGTGCTTATTGTTGGCGACCCGGCGCAGTTCACCCGGTTTCAAAGCCGCCTCTCGTCACGTCCCGACCAGCATTTTGAGCCTGTGCTGCTGCAGGAGAAGGACTTGAGCTGGGACCGGCTCCGCCGGAGCCGTGTGTGGGGAATCGTTCTTGCGTCGGCCGCCGAAAGCACGGGCATGGCCGCCCTTCTCGACTGCAAATTGCGCGGCATGCGAATCCTGACTGCGGCGGCATTCCAGGAGGTTTATCTCGGCCGGATCGAATTGGACACGTTGACCGCGCATGACCTGCTGACCGGCACCGGTATCAATGCCGGCCGAATGTCCAACGCGATCAAACGCGCCTCGGACATCGTCTTCGGCCTGGTCCTGCTGCTCCTGACCTTGCCGCTGATGATCCTGACCGCGGTCGCCGTCAAATTGGACAGCCCGGGCCCCGTGCTCTACAGCCAGCAACGGATCGGCCAGTTCGGCAAACCTTTCACACTGCTCAAGTTCCGCAGCATGGCCGCAAATGCGGAAGCCGGCGGCAAGCCCCGGTGGGCGCAGCGGCATGATCCCCGGATCACCCGCGTCGGTCGTTTCATCCGCGCGACCCGGATCGATGAATTGCCGCAACTTGTCAACGTGCTCCGTGGCGAAATGAGCCTGGTCGGCCCGCGTCCCGAGCGTCCGCATTTCGTTGAACAGTTGATCCGTGCGATCCCGTTCTATGAGCAACGCGGCTACGTCAAGCCAGGGCTGACCGGATGGGCGCAGGTCAATTTCCCCTACGGCGCATCGGTGGAGGACG
>DAICYU010000090.1 GCA_027311485.1 Acetobacteraceae bacterium | reverse complement strand
CGCGGCGTCGGGCCGGGCCGGCGATCCTCCACCTTGATGACAAACCACGCGTCCATGCTGCTGACGGGATAAGGCGACACGTCGCCGGGCCGTAGGGCGAACGCGACGGCACCGATCTCCGGGTTCAACCCGTCGCGTGCCAAATAGCCCAGATCGCCGCCGGCCGGCGCGGTCGTGTCCTTGCTGACCTGCCGAGCAAGCGTGGCAAAGTCGGTGCCGGCGTGCAGTTCGGCGATAATCGAGCGTGCCTCCTGCTCGGTCGGAACCATGATGATGCGCGTGCGGACCTGATCCGGCCCAGGCTTTCCGGCAATTTCCTGAGTGTATCTTGCCAGCAATGCTGCCTCGGTAACCGGACGTAATGCGTCCGACCGCAGGAATTCATCGGCCAGAACCTTGTCCGTCGCCGCTTGGATTTTGCGTCGGACGGCAGGTTTCTCATCGATCCCCTGCTGATGCGCACGAATATCCAGCGCCTGCCGACGCACCAGCTCATCGACAATGCGGGGAAACAGGGTCATCAGTGGCAGTGCCTGCACCGTCGGCGGCAACTCCGCAATGGCATCGCCGACGTCGCCCAGCGTTACAGCCCGGCCGTCAACCTCCGCCACAACGGTAGTCGCGGTCGAACCGGGCTTTTTCGCTGTTTTGTAAACCGGTGTTACTGTATCGAAGATTGGCTTCTTCAACGTGCCCGGTACCAAAGGTGAAACCTCGGACGCCGCCTGCGCGAGAACAGGGCGCGGCAGCAGGCTGCCGGCAAGCATCAATGCCGCCGCACCCGGAATCCGATACGATCGTCTCATTAGTGCAATCCAACACTGTCCGTGACGGCAGCCCGCTTAGCACACTGGCATTGACAATCGTAAGCGTTGCTTTGCGGCTTACATGATCGTAACTGCTTCGCCGGTGGCAGCCGAACGCAGCACGGCTTCGAACACCTCCACGCCATGCATGACCTGCGCCATTGGCGTCGGAAATGGCTGTCCTGTCCGGATGCTGGCCGCGAAGGCCTCCAGCTCCGCCGTCAGCATATTGAAATTGGGCGTCTCAGTCTGCTCGGCCGGCGCGACGGCCAGATAGTTGCCCGGTGCAGCCTTGACCTGCCTGAGTGTCGTCATTGAATGGCCCAGGATCTCGGCAAAGCCGCTGGTACCATAGACCGCCATCCGGTAGTGCGGCGTGGCGGCGGTGGAGCAGAAGATGTGGCCGGATGCGCCGTTCGAGAAGCGCAGCAGGATGTCCGTCGTGTCGTCGCTATGCGGCGCCGCCCGGCGGCTGACGGTTGCGAATACCTGGCGGATGGGGCCGAACAGGTCGATCATGCCGTCAACCAGATGGACGCCAATGGCGGTCATCGCGCCACCCGGCGCTTCCTCGCTGCGGGCGCGCCAGGCATCGGCGCTCAGCGACAGCCCGTGCAGCGCGGTCTGTTCGGCGCTTATGCTGACCAATGTCCCAAGGTTGCCGCTGTGCACCGCGGTGCGAAGCGCGGCCATGGACGGATGAAACCGTCGGTTGAACCCAACTGCCAGCACGATGCCAGCGGCATCAGCCGACTGCTTCGCCCGCTGTGCATCCGCGATGGAAAGACTGAACGGCTTTTCAACAAAAACGTGCTTGCCGGCCGCCGCGGCCCGGACCACCTGATCCGTGTGCAGCGTATGCGGCGTTGCGAACACGACCGCATCGATGGCGGCGTCGTTCAGGATCGCATCCAGCGAATCCACCCACCGCAGCCCGGCCTCGGCGCAGAAACCCGCCGCAGTGTCATGCGTGCGGGTGTGTGCTGTGGTGAATCGGATTGCCGTGTTGCCACGCACGCTATTGACCAGATTCTGGCCCCACCAGCCCAGTCCGACGATTGCTGCCCGAACCATTCACATTCTCCACCTTGCCGGTCAGCCCGATTTGACCGATGCCACAGCCGATAGTCCCGTGTTCTGGTGTTTATCGCCAGTCTCCACACCACCAGCTTCAACAGTGAGGACAAACAGCACATGAGCGATTTCGAACTGGTTTGGGACGCACGGTGCAGCGTTGCCGAGTCCCCGGTGTGGGACTCAGCCACTCGGAGATTGCTATTCTGCGATATCAACGGGAAGCGCATCAACGTGCTGTCCGTCGATACGGGCCGCCGTGAATCGTGGGACTTCCCGGACGTGGTGGGCAGTTTCGGCCTGTGCCGGTCCGGCCGTCTGGTGGTTTCACAGCGGCACCACGTGTTGCTGTTCGACCCGGCGAGCGGCAACTTGGTCGATTTGACGCCGAAGATCGATGAACCGCCGACGAATCGCTTGAACGACGGCAAGGTGGGACCGGATGGCGCCTTCTGGGTCGGCAGCCTCGATGAGAACGCACCGCGGCAGAAGATCGCCGCCTTATACCGTGTCACGCCCGATGGCCGCATCGAACGGCAGGAGGGTGGCTACACCAACTCGAACGGCCTTGCATGGTCGGCGGACGGGACGGTGATGTATCACTCCGATTCGACGGCCGGGGTGATTGAGGCTTGGGATTTCGATGCCGCTACCGGCGGGCGGTCCAATCACCGGATCCTGGTAACATTGAAGAACGAGGACGGCCGTCCGGATGGCGCGGCAACGGACATGGCAGGCAACTACTGGTCCGCGGGTCCGTCCGCCGGCTGCCTCAACTGCTTCAGCCCCACCGGCACGCTGCTGCGGAAATGGACCTTCCCCGTTCCTGGTCCGACGATGCCCTGTTTTGCCGATGACTATCTGTATGTGACATCGCTGCGTGAAGGAAAATCGCCCCAGGTCCTGGCGGATTTTCCTGCGCTTGGCGGCCTGTTCCGCGCTCCCGCGCCGACGCAGGGCGCACCGGTTGGCGTGTTCGAGGACTGACGGGCGGCTGATCGCCACGATGATGCAGGCGGATCACCTGCCAGAGCCTATTCGTCGCCAACGATCCGTGTCCTGACCGTCGGAACACGCTGTTCAGTCTGCAACACCGTCCCGATGTTGGCGCGGACGATCACTTGAAGTCGAAGACAAACCGGAACGGGATGTCGAAGGGGACGGTCTTGCCGTCCTCCATCGCGGGATGGAAATGCCACGTCCTCACCGCGGCGATCGCGGCACTGTCCAAGGATGCGTACCCGGATGTTTGCATGATGTCCGCCCCCGTCGCCACGCCGGCCGCCGAGACATGGATCAGAAGCATAACCGCCCCGTGCTCACCGCGCATTGCGGCTTCCGCGGGATAGCGGGGTGGGTTGTTATGGTATCGGCTGTCGGGTGCCGCCGGCACGATCCGGCTTCCGAAAGCGATGGCATTGTAGTCGCTGTTGTTGCCCGCCAGGTCGAAGACGGGCGCTTTGGGCTGAACGGGCGGCTTGGGCTGAGCCGGTGCTGACGTCGGTTGTGTCGGGTCGGCCTTTGGCGCTGCCTTTGCCGCCGCTGGCTGTGCGGGCGCCGTTACCGCCGGAAGGGGTTCGGGTCCATCCTGCTGCTGCGGTGGCGGGATCTTGTCCTTGGTCGGCGGGCCCTCGGCCGTCTGTGGCTCCTTGGCCTCGGCTGGCTTATCCTTGGCGGCCTGGGTTTCGGTCGGCGGGGTTGCCCGCGGTGCGGGCTTTGTCGGGCGGGCCGATGGCGGGGACGGGGGCGTCGGGCTTGCCTGGGGCTTTCCTTGTTTTTGCACCATCACCAGTTCGATCGTACCGGGATCGTGTGGCTTGGACTGGGCTGACTGATGACGGGCAACCATCAACAGGACCAGGGCAAGACCCGCGTGGAACAGACATGATAGTATGATCGCAAGCATCAGCGGCCGCTGACGCCAACTGCGCCGGCGCTTCCTCCTGCTTCCGGGCGGTACGTCCGGCGGAACCGGCCGTTCAGCGTGCAGTGTCAAATGACCTCGTACAAGCACATCCTTGACGCGGGTTATACCTGAGTCGGAAAGGATGTCTCGCCTTATCCGCAAGCACCGTGGACGCGGCGGCGGACGTTATCCTGGCCGCGACCGGATGGTCCCGACGTCAGGAGATCGCGCGCAACGTCGGTCGCTCCGGCTGCAGGTCGGCGTGGCCCAGGTGGTTCAGGAACACGGTGCAGAAGCGCCTTGCGGTGCTGCCTGTCACCTTGTCATACAACGCCTGCCAACGTTCGCGCCGTTCCTCCAGATCCATCGACAGGCCGATGTGCATCGCTTCGGCGACCTCGTCGGCGTCGTATGGGTTCACGATCAGTGCTTCCGTCATCTCCTCGGCCGCGCCGGCGAAGCGGGACAGGATCAGCACGCCTGGATCATTGGGATCTTGCGCGGCGATATACTCCTTGGCTACCAGGTTCATGCCGTCACGCAACGGCGTGACGATGCCCAACCGCGAAATCCGGAAGAACCCTGCAAGGGTGTCGCGCTTGACCGCCCGTGTCATGTAGCGCAGCGGTGTCCAATCGAATTCCGAATACCGGCCGTTCAGGTCTCCCACGATCTGATCCAGCTCACGCCGCAGCCGCTGATAGGCGCCCTGGTCTTCACGCGACCGCGCGGCGACCTGCAGAAAGCTGATCTCCCGCCGATGCTGGGGGTAGTTGCCGAAGAAGCGGCCGATCGCTTGGAACCGGTTGACCAGACCCTTGGAATAGTCCAGCCGGTCCACGCCGATCGCCAATGCGCCGCGGCCCAGACTCTCCCGCAGCAGCCGGGCGTCAGAGCTTTTGGCGGCTTCCCGGGCACAGGCGGCAAAGCTGTCGGCGTCGATCCCGATTGGATCGACGATCGCGCGAACTGCATGCCCACGCCAGACGAAACGGCCGTCCGGATCCGGATGAATACCCAGCGTTTCGGCCACGCAATCGAGGAACGACGCGCGGTAGCCACGTGTGTGGAAGCCCACCACGTCGTAGGCGCACAGATTGGTCAGCAGTTCGACCGAACGCGGCATACCATGAAATATATCGGGCGGCACGAATGGCGTATGCAGGAAGAAGCCGATCCGGTTCTTCACACCCATGCCGCGCAACTCGGCTGCCAGCGGTATCAGATGATAATCATGCACCCATATCAGGTCATCGGCGCGTAGTAGCGGCTGCAGCGCCGCCGCAAACTGCCGGTTGACCGAACGATAGCCGTCGTAATCCTCGGATTTGAAATCGATCAGCCCAAGCCGGTAGTGCAGCAGGGGCCACAGCGCGCCGTTGGAGAAATTTACGTAAAAGGAATGATAATCCGCTTCGGTCAGATCAACTGTTGCATAAGTGATACCATCCGACCGTTGCACATGCGTCACCGCTGAACCGCGCGCGTTACGCCGCCCGCTCCAGCCGAACCACAGAGATCCGGGCTGTAGCGCATCTGCGAGCGCCACTGCAAGTCCGCCGGCCTTGGCGCCGCGCTCAGACGGAAGTGGCACGCGATTCGAAACGACGACCAGTCGGCCCATTGGTCAGCACCTCCCGCAATTGAGTGTGTTGCCTTGAGGCAACCCACCACACACGATGTAAACGCAACCGAAGCCGCGTCGTCCCGTTATCGCGGTCACTTGGGCGTGAGGACTGCGACAAGGGCGGCTTTAAGACAAGGTTCGCCGCAAAAAAACCCGAACCGGTCAACATGTTCGGCCGAGTGAAAAGCGGCCGAGGAGCCATTTGATTATGCGTATAGCCCAGATCGCGCCACTAACCGAATCCGTTCCGCCGCGCACCTACGGCGGAACCGAGCGAGTGGTGTCGTACCTGACGGAAGAACTTGTCGCCATGGGGCATGATGTCACGCTGTTTGCCAGCGGTGACTCCGTAACGGATGCAAAATTAGCATCCGCCTGGCCGTGTGCTTTGCGCTTTGATACCACGTTGCGCGATCAGATGGCGCCGCTGTGCCTGCTGCTGGAATTGATCGCCCGCCGTGCGCATGAGTTCGACGTACTGCACTGCCATCTGGATTACTGGCCCTTTTCGCTGTTGGCTCGCCAGCCGACGCCGTTCCTGACAACGTTGCATGGCCGGCTTGATCTGCCGGAGCTGACCCATGTCTATGACGACTTCCCGCACGCCCCGTTGGTATCGATCTCCGACGCGCAGCGCCGCCCGTTGCCACGCGCCAACTTTATCGGCACCGTCCATCATGGCTTGCCGCCGGACCTGCTGACCCCACGCTCCATGCCGCGCGACTATCTGGCGTTCCTCGGCCGCATCTGCCCGGAGAAGTCGCCGGACCGGGCGATCCGCATCGCTCGACAGGCTGGGCTGAAGCTGAAGATCGCCGCAAAGGTGGATCGTGCCGATCGGGAATATTTTGAAACGACGATCCGCCCGATGATCGACGGTGACCAGATCGAAATGATCGGCGAAATCGGCGATGCCGAAAAGCCGGCATTCCTGAGTGGCGCCAAGGCGATGCTGCTGCCGATCGACTGGCCGGAGCCGTTCGGGCTGGTGATGATCGAGGCCATGGCCTGCGGCACGCCGACCATCGCGTTTCCGGCCGGATCGGTCCCAGAGGTCATCGACCACGGCGTGACCGGCTATATCGTTCATGATGAAACCGCTGCCGTAGCCGCGCTGTCGCGCCTCGACAGCCTGTCGCCGGTCGCCATCCGCGCGCGGTTCGAGGAACGCTTCACCGCCCGCCGCATGGCCGAGGACTATATTTCCCTGTATCGCCGCGTCGCCCTGCGGTCCCGTCCGGCCCTTCGCGTGGTGACCTAAGCGGGACTGGTCAAGCCGCGCCCGTTCCGCTTCACTGGCTGCTATAAATGGCAGCCGGGGAAACGGATTATGGCGCCGGGGCAGGAATACGACTTCATCATCGTCGGTGCCGGATCGGCCGGCTGCGTGCTGGCCAACCGGCTCAGTGCCGATCCGAACACGCGGGTCCTGCTGCTGGAGGCTGGCGGCAAGGATACCGATCCCTGGATTCACATCCCGGCCGGCTTCTACCGCAACATCTACAACCCGAAAGTCGCCTGGTACTTCGAAACCGAGCCTGTGCCGGAGATGCACGATCGCCGTATCTCCTGGCCACGCGGCAAGGTGCTGGGAGGGTCGTCCTCGATCAACGGGTTGATCTACATCCGCGGCCAGCGGCAGGATTTCGACATGTGGCGTCAGTTGGGCAACGCCGGATGGTCCTATGACGATGTGCTGCCGTATTTCAGGAAAGCCGAGGACCAGGAACACGGTGCCAACGAATTTCACGGCAAAGGCGGGCCGCTGGGCGTTTCCGATCTGAGGACCGACAATCCGTTGCACGACGCCTTCATCGCCGGTGCGCAGGAATCTGGTTATCCGTTCAATCCCGATTTTAATGGTGCCGAGCAGGAAGGTGTTGGGCCGTTGCAGTTGACGGTGAAGGGGCGTCGTCGCTGTTCGGCCGCTGTGGCCTACCTGCATCCAGCCCGCAAGCGGTCAAACCTGACGGTTGAGGTGCGTGCGCTGACCCATCGGGTGCTGCTGGAAGGCCGTCGCGCCGTTGGCATCGAATACAGCCAGGACGGCGCGATCCGTAAGGTACGGGCGAGGCGTGAGGTGCTGCTGTGCGGCGGTGCGATCAATTCTCCCCAGATCCTTCAACTGTCCGGCATCGGGCCCGGCGGACATCTGCAGCCATTGGGTATCGAGGTGAACCACGATCTGCCGGGTGTCGGGGAAAACCTGCAGGATCATATCGGCGGCCGCGTCATTCATCGCTGCGTCGACGGCACGCTGACGATGAACGAGATCTACCACAACTGGGCGCGCCGCCTGTGGGCCGGGGCCGAGTGGATCGCCGCCCGAAAGGGGCCGTTGATGACAGGCGCCGCCCCGATCGGGCTGTTCGTGAAGACCCGGCCGGAATTGGACAGTCCGGACGTGCAATACCAGTTCCTCGCTGGCAGCGCCGAGAAGACGGGCGGGCCGATGCATCCTTTTCCAGGTTGCACACTGGTCGCAATCCCATGCCGGCCGGAAAGCCGGGGTTGGCTGCGCATCACCTCGCCCGACCCGACGCGGCCGCCGGCGATGCAGCCGAATTACCTCTCCACCCAGGCCGACCGGGACACGATCGTCGCGGGATTGAAGGTGAGCCGGAGGATTTTTGCGAGCAAGGCGATGCAGCGGTTCTGCCGGGAGGAGATCTACCCCGGTCCGAAGGCGACAACCGATTATGATCTGCTGGAGCATGTTCGCGCCACGGCCGGGACGACCTTCCACCAGACCAGCACATGCATGATGGGACCGGGGTCGAAGGCGGTGGTCGATATCGATCTGAAGGTGAAGGGCCTGACCGGACTTCGGGTGATTGATGCGTCCATCATGCCGACGGTCATCTCGGGCAACACCAACGCGGCGGTCATCATGATCGCGGAGAAAGGGGCGGATATGATCCTGCAGGCGGCTTGATGGAACCGGTTTTCGCCAACAAGGTCGCGCTGGTCACCGGCGCCGGCAAGAATATCGGCCGCACCATCGCGTTGGACTTCGCGGCCCGCGGAGCCGCCGTGGTGGTGAACGGGCGCAGCGACCGGACGGCAGTGGACGCGGTGGTCGGTGAAATCACGGCGTCCGGCGGGCGTGCGATTGGCTGCATCGCTGACGTGTCCGACCCCGCGGCGACGCAACGGATGGTGGAAGATGCCGTCGCGGCGTTCGGCGGCCTCGACATCCTGGTCAGCAACGCCGGCCTGCGCCGGCAGACGAAATTCCTGGACATGTCATTCGCCGAGTGGCGGGAAATCCTCTCGGTGGCGTTGGACGGTGCCTTCATCCTGGCCCGCGCGGCGGTGCCGCAGATGATCGGCCGCGGCGGCGGTTCGATTGTCGCGCTGTCCGGCATCTCCACCCATGTCGGCACCGCCAACCGCTGCCATGTATCTGCTTCCAAAGCCGGTCTGGAGGGGCTGATGCGGGCCTTGGCGATTGAACTCGCGCCGCACCAGATCACCTGCAACAGTGTGGCGCCGGGGGCGGTGGACACGGTTCGCGGCGCCTCGGCCGGCACGATGCCCAGCACCCTGGCGGAGAAAGGCATTCCCCTGGGGCGCAAGGCGGCGGTGGAGGAGATATCGGCCGCCGTGCGGTTCCTGGCCGGTCCGGACGGGCGGTACATCACCGGGCAGACGCTGCATGTGAATGGCGGTGTATTCCTGACCTGACGACACGCTTGCGTTTGGCCGGATGGCGTGGTCCAAGGCGGCGGATCAAGCATTGGTGACCCATGTCATGACTCAATCCCTGCCTGATCCCGCCGACACCGATGAACGCATCCTGATCCTGGATTTCGGCAGCCAGGTGACTCAACTGATTGCACGCCGCCTGCGTGAGTCCGGCGTGTATTGCGAAATCTGGCCATTTACAGCGTCCGCCGAACGGATCACGGCCTGGCGGCCGCGGGGCATTATCCTGTCCGGTGGCCCGGCCTCGGTGCATGAGGCGGTTGCGCCCCTGGCGCCGGCGGAGGTGTTCAGGATGGGCGTGCCGATCCTGGGCATCTGCTATGGCGAGCAACTGCTGTGCCAGCAACTCGGCGGTGCCGTCGAACCGTCCGATCATCGGGAGTTCGGCCGCGCCTTCGTCGATGTGGTGGGGGCGTGCGGGCTGTTCCGCGACGTGTGGACCGCAGGCAGCCGTGAACAGGTCTGGATGAGTCATGGCGACCGCGTCACGCGATTGCCAGCCGGTTTCCGGGCTGTGGCCACCAGCCCAGGCGCACCGTTTGCTGCCATCGCTGATGATGAGCGCCGGTTCTACGGCGTCCAGTTCCATCCCGAAGTCGTGCACACCCCGCACGGCGCGCAGTTGCTGCGCAATTTCACCCATGGTGTCGTCGGCCTGTCCGGGTCCTGGACGATGGCAGGCTTTCGCGCGACGGAGATCGCTCGCATCCGCGCCCAGGTGGGCAGCGGCCGGGTTATCTGCGGGCTGTCGGGGGGCGTGGACTCGTCCGTGGCTGCGGTGCTGATCCACGAGGCGATTGGCGATCAACTGACCTGCATCTTTGTCGATCATGGCCTGCTGCGGCACGGCGAAGCGGACCAGGTGGTGGACACATTCCGGGACCGCTTCAACATCAAGCTTGTGCATCGCGATGCATCGGACTTGTTCCTGGCGGCGCTGGAGGGCGTGACCGATCCGGAGACCAAGCGGAAGACGATCGGCCGCCTGTTCATCGAAGTCTTTGAGGAGGAAGCTGCCAAGATCGGCGGCGCCGATTTCCTGGCGCAGGGCACTCTGTACCCGGACGTCATCGAAAGCGTCAGCTTCACGGGTGGGCCGTCGGTGACAATCAAGTCCCACCATAACGTCGGCGGTCTGCCGGACCGGATGCGGATGCAACTGGTTGAGCCTCTGCGTGAACTGTTCAAGGACGAGGTGCGGGCGCTGGGGCGCGAACTTGGCTTGCCGGAGGCGATTGTTGGTCGCCAT
>DAICYU010000008.1 GCA_027311485.1 Acetobacteraceae bacterium | reverse complement strand
AGTCCTTCGGATAGCCGATACCCGGTTTCGTTTCGACGTTATTGAACCAAGCGTATTCCACGCCTTCGCGGCTGGTCCACACATTCTTGCACGTCACCGAGCAGGTATGGCAGCCGATGCACTTGTCCAGGTTCAGCACCATCGCGATCTGTGCGCGGACCTTCATCACACGGTCTCCTTCGCGGTCACGTCTTCATCGAGCCAATCGACCTTGCTCATGCGCCGGATGACGATGAACTCGTCGCGGTTGGAGCCGACCGTGCCGTAGTAGTTGAAGCCATAAGATTGCTGGGCGTAGCCGCCGATCATGTGCGTCGGCTTCATGACCGTGCGGGTCACTGAGTTGTGGATGCCGCCGCGCTTGCCGGTGATTTCGCTGCCCGGCATGTTCACGATCTTCTCCTGCGCATGGTACATCATCGCCATGCCGGGATTGACGCGCTGCGAAACGACCGCCCGTGCGACCAGCGCACCGTTGGTGTTGTAGGCCTCGACCCAGTCATTGTCCTCGATCCCGGCCTGCTTCGCGTCGTCCTCGCTGATCCACACCACCGGGCCGCCGCGGTTCAGCGTCAGCATCAGCAGGTTGTCGGAATACGTGCTGTGGATGCCCCATTTCTGATGCGGGGTAACGAAATTCAGCACGATTTCCTTGTTGCCGTTGGCATGCCGGCCCTGCACCGGGGCGATCGCCTTCGTATCGACGGGCGGGCGCCAGGTGGCCAGGCCCTCGCCGAAGGCGCGCATCCACAGATGGTCCTGATACAGTTGCTGCCGCCCGGTCAGCGTCCGCCAGGGGATCAGCTCATGCACGTTGGTGTAGCCGGCGTTGTAGCAGACCTTCTCGCTCTCTATGCCGGACCAGGTCGGGGAAGAAATGATCTTGCGCGGCTGCGCCTGGATGTCGCGGTAGCGGATCTTCTCATCTTCCTTCGGCAGCGCCAGATGGGCGTGCTCGCGGCCGGTGAACTTGCTCAAGGCTTCCCACGCCTTCACCGCCACCTCGCCGTTGGTTTCAGGCGCCAGGCTCAGCACGGCTTCAATCGCGTCGATGTCGGTATCCAGCTTCGGCTGGCCGTTCGGCGCGACGCCGTTCAGGGTGCGCAGGAAATCGACCTCGTGCTGCGTATTCCAGCCGATGCCCTTGCCGCCGTTGCCCAGTTTCTCCAGCAACGGTCCGATCGAGGTGAAACGCTCATACAGGGCCGGGTAGTCACGCTCGACCACCGCCACCGACGGCATGGTGCGGCCGGGCAGCGGCGCGGTTTCACCCGCCTTCCAGTCCTTCACGTCATAAGGCTGCGCCAGTTCGCCCGCGGTGTCGTGCAGGATGGGCGTCAGGACGACATCGGTCTCCTTGCCCAGCACCTCGGGCGCGACGTCCGAGAACGCCTTGGCGATGCCCTTGTAGATGTCCCAGTCCGAGCGCGCTTCCCACGCCGGGTCCACCGCCGCCGACAGCGGATGGATGAACGGGTGCATGTCGGAGGTGTTCAGGTCGTTCTTTTCGTACCATGTCGCCGTCGGCAGCACGATGTCGGAATAGACGCAGGTGGTGGACATGCGGAAATCCAGCGTCACCAGCAGGTCCAGCTTTCCTTCCGGTGCCCGCTCGTGCCAGGCGACGTCGTGCGGCTTTTCCCGGCCCTCGGCGCCCAGGTCCTTGCCCAGCACGCCATTGCTGGTGCCCAGCAGGTGCTTCAGGAAATACTCATGCCCCTTGCCGGATGATCCCAGCAGGTTGGACCGCCAGACGAACATGTTGCGCGGCCAGTTCGCCGGGTCGTCCGGATCGTGGCAGGACAGTTCCAACTCGCCCGAGGCGACGGCGCGCGCCACGTAATCCTCCGGCGCCAGCCCGGCGGCCTGCGCGCGCGCGGCAATGGTCAGCGGGTTCTGCTTCAACTGCGGCGCGGAGGGCAGCCAGCCCATGCGTTCGGCGCGGACGTTGTAGTCGATCAGCGATCCGCTCCAATCACCTTCGGGGGCCGTGGGCGAGAGGATTTCCGACACGTTGAGGGTTTCGTAGCGCCACTGGTTGGTGTGCGCGTAGAAGAACGACGTGGCGTTGTGCTGGCGCGGCGGACGGTTCCAGTCCAGGCCGAAGGCGATCGGCATCCAGCCCGTCTGCGGGCGCAGCTTTTCCTGCCCGACGTAGTGCGACCAGCCGCCGCCGGATTGGCCGATGCAGCCGCACAGCACCAGAAGATTGATGATCCCCCGATAGGCCATGTCCATGTGGTACCAGTGGTTCAACCCGGCGCCGAGGATGACCATGGATCGGCCGTTGGTCTTTTCGGCGTTCGACGCGAACTCCCGCGCCACATGCACGATCTGCTCCCGCGGCACACCCGTCACCCGCTCGGCCCAGGCCGGTGTGAACGGCACGTCCTGATCGAATGACCGAGCGACGTTGCGGCCGCCGAAGCCGCGATCCAGCCCGTAATTGCCGCACATCAGGTCAAACACGGTGGTGACCAGCGCCTGACCATCCTTCAACGCCAGGGTGCGGGCTGGAATGTTGCGCACCAGCACATCCGGGTGGTCTGTCGCGGTGAATCCGTTCGTCGTGGTGCCACCGAAATAGGGGAAGGCGACCTCGGTGACCTGGCCGGAATCCGCCAGGCTGAGCGCCAGCGCAACCTCGGCACCACCGCTCTCCCTGGCTTCGAGGTTCCATTTGCCCTGCTCGCCCCAGCGGAAGCCGATCGAACCACGCGGCACGACCGGGTTGCCGGCCGCATCCAGCGCCACCGTCTTCCAGGCCGGGTTGTTCGCCTCATGCAGGCCGTCGGCGAAGTCATCCGCCCGCAGCAGCCGTTCGGGGATATAGCGGTCGCCCTGCTTCACCAGCCGGACCAGCATCGGCAGATCGGTGTAGCGGCTGACGTAGTCCGCGAAGTAGGGGACGGTGCGGTCCAGGTAAAATTCCCGCAACATGACGTGGCCCATGGCCAGCGCCAGAGCGGCGTCAGTTCCCTGTTTCGGATGCAGCCACAGGTCGGCGAACTTCGTCGCCTCGGCGTAGTCGGGAGAGACGACGACGCTCTTGGTGCCCTTGTAACGAACTTCGGTGTAGAAATGCGCGTCCGGCGTGCGCGTCTGCGGGACGTTCGATCCCCACAGCATCAGGAAGCCGGCATTGTACCAGTCGGCGCTTTCCGGCACGTCGGTCTGCTCGCCCCAGGTCATCGGGCTGGCCGGCGGCAGATCGCAATACCAGTCATAGAAGGACAGGCAGACGCCGCCCAGCAAGGACAGGTAGCGCGCCCCCGCCGCATAGCTGAGCATCGACATCGCCGGGATGGGGGAGAAGCCGACGACGCGGTCGGGTCCGTAGGTCCTTGCCGTATAGGCATTTGCCGCGGCAATGATCTCATTCAGCTCGTCCCAGGTGGCACGGACAAAGCCGCCCAGGCCGCGCTTGCTGGTGTAGCTGTTTCGCTTGTCCGCATCCTCGACGATGGACGCCCAGGCGGCGACCGGCGTGCGGATGGCCCGAGCCTCCCGCCACAGCCTCAGCAGGCGGCCGCGCACCATCGGATGCTTCACCCGGTTGGCCGAATACAGGTACCAGGAATAGCTGGCGCCCCGGGCGCAGCCGCGCGGCTCATGGTTCGGCAGGTCGGGCCGTGTGCGCGGGTAGTCGGTCTGTTGCGTTTCCCACGTAACGATCCCGCCCTTGACGTAGATCTTCCAGGAACACGATCCGGTGCAGTTCACGCCGTGCGTGGAGCGGACGATCTTGTCGTGCTGCCAGCGCTTGCGGTACCCGTCCTCCCACGCGCGCGGCTCATTCGTGACGATGCCGTGCCCATCGGCGAAGGTATCAACCTGCTTTCGGAAGAAGGTCAGCCGGTCGAGGAAGTGGCTCATTCCTGATGTCCCGCGTTTTTCGAATAGGCCCGGGCGGCCGACGGCCCCAAGGCGATGCGGTCACTATCGGTGCGTGGGTCACGCGGTAGCATTGATATGAGTCAATGCCACCGCGTGACTTTCGATATCCCATGTCCGCAGGTGTGGACGGTGCGGCGCACCTGCTTTCCAATCCGGCCATGGAACGGGATCGGTATTGCCGATGGAGATTGATGCTGTGGACTGTGATGGTGACGCGGGCGCATTGAGTGCGCGGGAGGCCATGGAGAGGACGCCGTGGCTGGCGGCGGTGTCCAAATCGACGCTTGATGAACTGGCCCGCTATGCCGTGCTGCATCGGATGCCGTCCGGCAGTCTACTGTTCGAGCAGGCGGATACGCCCGCCTTCGCGCTTCTGCTGTTTCAGGGCAGTGTCGAACTCCTCGGCATCCGCGGCCGGGAGGAAACGCTGGTCGAATTCGTGCGGGCGCCGGACTTGCTGCTGCCGGCGGCTGTCCTGAACCAGCAGGCCTATCTGCTGCGGGCGCGCGTGCTGGATGAGGCGCGCCTGGTCATGATTCAGGCCGCGGCCTTCCGGCAGGCGGTCGCCACGGACCATGCGCTATGTCTTGCCGTCCTGGCGTGCCAGGCCGCGCAGTTCCGGCGCCAGATCAAACATGCCAAGAACCTGCAACTCCGCTCCGCCGAGGAACGTGTCGGCTGTTTCCTGCTGGGGCTGCTTGCCAGTGCCGTTCGCGGTGAGGCGATCCACCTGCCGCTGGAGAAACGACTGATCGCCTCGCAGCTTGGCATGACGCGGGAGACGTTCTCCCGCACCCTGGCCGTGGTGGGTCGGCATGGCATTCGGGTCGAAGGCGACCTGGTCACCCTGACGGACCCCGCCGCAGCACAGGCCCGCTTCAGGCTCGATCCTTTGCTGGACGGGCCGGAGGTGATGACTCCCCTTGCCGTTCAAAGGATCTGACCATGTCGAACCCGCATGAGGTTCCGCGGGCGCGGGCGCTTGTGGTGCTGCTTGTCACGACTTTCGCGTTCGCGACCTGCTTTGTTGCCTGGATGATGTTCGGTGTCATCGGCATCCCAATTCGCAAGGAGCTCGGGCTGAATGCGTCCGAGTTCGGGCTTCTGACCGCCACCCCGGTGCTGACCGGCGCCTTGCTCCGCCTGCCACTTGGTATCTGGACCGACCGGTTTGGCGGCCGGATTGTCATGTTCACGCTGCTGCTGGTGTGTGCCGTGCCGCTGTGGCTGTCGTCCTATGCGACGGCGTACTGGCAGTTCCTGGCCCTTGGGCTGGCTCTTGGCCTGGTCGGCGCCAGCTTTGCCGTGGGCACGCCTTATGTCGCCCGGTTTTTTCCGCACAATCGCGGCTTCGCCATGGGCGTGTTCGGCGCAGGCGTCAGCGGCGCGGCGATCAACATGTTCGTCGCCCCGACACTGGTGTCGCAGTTCGGCTGGCAGATGGTACCGAGGGTCTATGCCGTGGTGCTGGTGGTGACCGCCGTCATCTTCTGGGTCATGGCGCTGCCTGATCCGGGTGTGGGCCGCAGCACGATGCCGCTGCGCCAGCAACTGGCCGTGCTGTCGAACCCACGTGTCTGGAAGTATTGCCAGTATTATTCGATTGTTTTCGGCGGATTCACGGCCTTGTCCGTCTGGATGCCGCAATACTTCCTGAATGAATATCACTTCTCGATCGCCGAGGCTTCGCTGATGGCGGCCTGCTTCTCCCTGCCGGCCGGATTGCTGCGTGCGGCGGGGGGATGGTTGTCCGACCGGTTCGGTGCGCATGCGGTGACATGGTGGGTGCTCTGGGCGGCCTGGATCTGCCTGTTCATCTTGTCCTATCCGCAAACTGACCTGGCGGTGCAGACGATCCGTGGCCCGGTGTCATTCCATATCGGCCTGTCGGCGTGGATGTTTGCCGGGCTGATGTTCGCTCTGGGCGTCTCTTTCGCCTGCGGCATGGCATCGGTCTTCAAGTACGTGGGTGAGGACTTCCCGCACAATCTGGGGCCGGTGTCCGGCATCGTGGGCCTCGCGGGTGGCCTCGGCGGTTTCCTGCTGCCAATCCTGTTCGGCATCATGCTTGACCTGACGGGCGTTTATTCAAGCTGCTTTATGCTGCTGTATGGCATCGTCTGGGTGTCGCTGATCCTGGCCTACATCACCGAGGTGCGCCGTACTGCCGTGATCGGGACGAAGGATACGCCCGCTGCGGTGGGAGAGCCCGTCGGCGCCACTCAGGTCGCCGTTGCACCCGTCCTCTGATCATTCCAGCCGCTGCTCGGCCGGCGGGTGCGCAATCCGCGCCCGCTGCTGAGTCTGCGGAACCCATCGCGACCATAATCGTTCCAATAGTGGAATGGTCAGGTTGGGTTATTCCGCTGTGAATACAGGGCAGGTGACCCTGATCCCACGCTCGGTCACCACGACATCCATCGGAATATCGTGCGGTTGCGGGTGGATGGTGGGGATTTCCGACATCTCAAACCCGATCGCGAAGGTCCGCGGCCGAACGGCGCATACCGCCAGTGTCCGGTCGTAGTATCCGCCGCCGTAGCCCAGGCGATAGCCACGCTTGTCGAAGCCGACGACCGGCACCAGCAGCACACCGGGAAGAACCGCCGGCCCGGCGGCTGGCACCGGGATGTTCCATACGCCACGCGCCATCGGCACCCCCGGCCACCACGGCCGGAAGAGCATCGGCTGAGCCTTCGCCACGACAACCGGCAATGCCAGCCGCATGCCGCCGCTATGCAGTGCGCGGGCCAGCGGCCGCGGGTCGTATTCGCCTTTGAACGGCCAATAGAACCCCACAATGGCGTCGCCGTGGGCGTTGAGCAGCTTGCACAGGCTTGCTGTCACGACGTTGGCATGGGCGGCCCGTTCCGCTGCCGGTATGGCCAGGCGGCGGTTGATCATCACCTGCCGCTTGGCCTTCCGCCACAGCCGGACCTCCTGCCACGCGTCGGTTGGCGACTGTACGGGGCCGGTTGGGTCTGGCGGGGTGGGGATGGTGCCGCCGGACTCGTATGTGTCGAAAAGGCACGGCGGCGAGGCACAGGCCACCGCCGCCGAGAAAGGCGGGCCGTTTTGGCCCGCCTGTTCCGGATTGTCTTCAGGCTGCCGCAAGGGCGCGGCCGTCCACAGCCAGCAATTCATCGGCCGGGCCGAAGAATTCATAGCGGATGCGGTCCGCCGGCACGCCTTCGGTCAGCAGTCCAGCGGCCAGGTTGCGCAGGAACGGCTTCGGGCCGCACAGGTAATAGATGGCGTTCGCCGCCGGCGTGTTCTGCTTCAGCCAGCGCGCCGAAATCAGCCCCGAGGCATCGTAATCGACGCCCGCCCGGTCGCGTTCGCCCGGTTCGGCGTAGAACGTCGTGGCCTTCACGCCCGGCGCCTTGGCGGCCAGGGCCCGCACATGCGCGCGCATGGCATGGACCCGGCCGTTCAGTGCACCGTGCACCCAATGGGTCTGACGGTTCGGCTGGGACTGTACGATCGTCTCCAGCATGCTGACCATCGGTGTCAGGCCGACGCCACCGCTGACCAGGACCACCGGCGTGGTCGATGTCGTATCCAGGAAGAAATCACCGGCCGGTACCGCTGCCGTCAATATGGTTCCGGGCAGAGCGTGATCATGCAGCCAGTTCGATGCCGCGCCCGCCGGGACGCCCGGCGTTGCCTCACGCTTGACGGTGATGCGGTAGGCTCGGTCGTTCGGCGCGCATGAAATCGAGTAATTCCGCCGCAGCTGTCCGACGCCCGGCACATCCAACGCGAAGCCGAGATATTGGCCCGACTTGTGTGGCAGAACCTTGCCGCCATCCACCGGGACCAGCACGAAGGACCGGATGATGCTGCTCTCCTCCACGACCGCCTCGATCACGAAATCCCGCCAGCCGTTCCAGCCGCCGGGGGCAGCGGCGAGATCGCGATAGATCGACGCCTCGCGGCCGACCAGCACCTCGGCAAGGAACCAGTAGGCCTCGCCCCAAGCAGCCACAATCTCGGCGGTCGCCACGGCGCCCAGCACGTCCTTGATCGCACCCAGAAGTGCGTCGGCGACGAACGGATAGTGCTCGGGCAGAATGTTCAGTGCCACGTGCTTCTGCGCGATCCGCTCGACCGCGCCGCCCATCACGCCCAGATTGTCGATGTTGCGGGCATAGGCCAGCACAGCGCCGGCTAGCGCCCTCGGCTGCGATCCCGTCTCCCCGTGATGCGACTGATTGAAGAGGTCGCGGATCGCTTCGTTCTGAAACATCCGCTCGTACATGCGGCGGGTAATGGTCAATCCGTGTTCCTCAAGTGCGGGAACAGTTGCCTTGATAAGGGAAATGGTCTTTTCGGAAAGGGGAGCAGGCATTGCAGGATCTCGTCTTTCAGCTTTTGAAGCAAACGATGACGGTTTTTCAGGGGCGTAACGGGGGTCTCCAGCGCCCGGTCAGTTGAACAGGTTGCCACCGATACTGCCGGCCACGGCGCCGGCCACGGTCAGCAGGCTGAGGCCCAGCAGGGCCCGGTGCAGCCATTCGATCATGCGGTAGGTCTGTTCCGGGGCGATTGCGGCGCGGCGGCCGAGAAAGCGTTCCAGGAACAGGGGTTCGATAACGAACAACATGGCAGTAAAGACGAGCCAGGTCAGGACCATGGCATGCATCCACCAGAAGCCGGCCGACTGGAAACGGCCCCAGGCGTCCAGCCGCCATGTCATGTAGAAACCGCTGGCGCCCGCGATCAGCGTCGTCACCCGGGCCTGGTTGGCGAACCGCGCTTCCAGGCCATGGAACATGGCGAATCGTTGTGCCGGCGGATACGACCGCCGGATCGCCGGCAGCAGCACGGTCGTGACCATGCCGACACCGCCGATCCACAGCACGACGGCCAGCACATGCAGCACGCGGGCGAGGACGAAGTCTGTCACAGGGAACTCCAGCAGGTTCAGGCGCGGGCATGGGGTGGTCGCGCCCGACACCCGCGCAGAGACCGTTCAGCCAAGAAAACGCGGGAACAGCACATTGTTTTCCGTGTGGATGTGCTCGATCAGGTCATCGGCCAGCTTGCGCGCCCCGACATACAGCGCCCGCCAGGTCGGGCAGGCGTCCGCCGGCGGCGTGAAATCGGTGGTCAGTGCCTCCATCCGACGCAGATACGCGCCATGATCGTCATGATCCGCCAGCATCATGGAAATCGGCTGTGCGATCATCGGGTGGCCACCCCGCAGCATCAGAGGAAACAGCACCTGCTCCTCCTTCGCCATGTGCTCCTCGAGTTCGGTTGCCATCCTTTCCAGCAGGGCGGCGAGCCCATGCGGCGCCGCCTGGTGCGCCTTGTGCACCGCCTCCACCCGGCGGGCGAGCCGGATCAGTTCGGGAAATTCCCGACGATGCGTCGCGTGATAGCGGCTCTGGATCAGCGTGATCAGATCCTCGGTGGCTTCGGGCGGCTGCGCCGGCAAGGCCAGTGCGGCCACGGCCGAAAGGTCGGCCTCAAGCTCGGACAGTTCCAGCGACCTGGCTCGTGCGGCTTCGGCCAGAGAAACTCGCCCGCCACAGCAAAAATCCAGTTTCTTGCGTCGGAAGATTCCGGTGGCTCCGGGCAGGGTGGCGGCGATGTCGGCCAGGGTCCGGTCGGCGAATCTGGTCTGGGAAGCAACGGTCGCGCTCATGATGGCAACCTCCTCTCCCGCCCTCGGCGGGTGCTGGCCCGCGGGTCGCGGCGGGCTATGGCGGCAGGCGTAAATTGGTAACGCCAACTCCACTTTTATGCGTCCGATAATTTGGTATAGTCAACTCCAATTTATGGGAGCCCACCTATGCGCCTGCTTGCCTCGACCGACATCGCCCTGCGCGTCCTGATCCTTCTGGCCGGCGTACCGCCCGGAGGTCATCTCAGCGTCGATGTGCTTGCTCGCCAGCTTGGCGGCCTGTCGCGCCATCACCTGCACAAGATCGTCCAGGACCTCACCGGGCTGGGGGTGACACGCACGGTGCGTGGCGCCGGGGGCGGGGTCATGCTGGCGATGCCGCCTGAGCAGATCCGCGTGGGCACCGTGGTGCGCCAGCTGGAGGCGGACCAGGCTCTTGTCGGGTGCTTCCGGCCGGAAGGGGACGACTGCACGCTGCTGCCCGCCTGTCGTCTCCGCGGCATGCTCGGCGGTGCGCAACGCAGCTTCTACGAGAGCCTTGACCAGCACACGCTGGCGGAGTGTCTGCCGATCCCGCGGTCAGGGCGGACCGAAGTGGACCATCCGGAACCGCCACCTGACCCGTTGGGGGTACCGTCGCGGGCGGGCGATACGCCGCTCTGACGGCTGGCAGGAAAATGTCTTGACCCACGGAATGACCCGCCTATATCGGGCCGGCTTGCGGTGGCGAAGACCCCGGTTTCGGCCCGCTTCCGCATGCGCCATTCGCCCCGGCCCTGGCCGGAAACTGCAACCCCGCAAGGATCACATGAACCCGCGATCTAGCAGCCAGCCCTCGGAGAGCCACAGTAGGCGCTTTTCGCCTTCCGTGACATCGCCGTCGGGCTGCACCGTTGCCCGGGATGTGACCGTTGAGGCGTCAGCCATAGGCTGAGGCGCTTCGGCCAAGCCTCCCGGGTCCCGAGCAACCGCTTGACCCAAGGAGGCTGATATGGCCGCCCTTTTCGATATTGCCGTATTGCGGGCGCATGAAGCGGCCGCCGACGCTGTTGCCGCGCTGGAAATCGGCCGCGACCCGCGCCCGGGTCGCTGCCGCCTGGCCGCCACTTGGACCGTTGGCCCGAACGACGCCCTGACCTGCCGTTGGACCC
This sequence comes from Acetobacteraceae bacterium, assembly GCA_027311485.1. GTDB lineage: Bacteria > Pseudomonadota > Alphaproteobacteria > Acetobacterales > Acetobacteraceae > Rhodopila. Next base: position 11,432 of record DAICYU010000008.1, on the reverse strand, counting down.
AGGACGCCCCGAAGATCGCCCCACCACCGGATTGACGCATCCCGCGGCAACGCCGAGCCGCCACCTGGACCGGCCTGGAAACAGGTCGGTTCGCGTCTCTCCGTCAATACTGGGGTCATCATGTCCAATCGTACTTTGACCGAAGCGACCCGCTCCGCCGTCCTCGATACTGCCCATCTTGGTGACATCCACGGGGCGATGGGTACTATCCGCCACCATGATGTGGGTGCCCGCAACGGCTGGGGTGCCCGCCTGCGCACGCTCGCCGCCATCCTTGGTCCCGGCCTGATCGTCATGATCGGCGACAACGATGCCGGCGCTTTCAGCACCTATGCGCAGGCAGGGCAGAACTACGGCACCGCGCTGATGTGGACGCTGCTGCTGCTGATCCCGGTGCTGTATGTGAACCAGGAGATGGTCCTGCGCCTCGGCGCGGTCACCGGCGTCGGCCATGCCCGTCTGATCCTGCAGCGTTTCGGTCGGTTCTGGGGCGCGTTCAGCGCCATCGACCTGTTCATCCTGAACGGCCTGACGATCGTCACCGAGTTCATCGGCATCAATCTTGCCCTCGGCTACCTCGGCGTGCCGCGAGTCTGGGGCATCCTGGTCGCCGCCGGGATCGTGATCGCCGCGGCCAGCACCGGCAGCTTTCGGCGGTTTGAGCGGTTTTCGCTGGCGCTTTGCTTCTTCAGCCTGTTGCTGGTCCCTGTATTCCTGATGGTGCATCCGCCCGCGGATCAGATCGCGCACGGTCTGTTCGTGCCGCATTTCCCCGCCGGCTCCAAATTGTCCGACGTGATGCTGCTGGTGATCGCTATTGTCGGCACCACCGTTGCGCCCTGGCAGCTGTTTTTCCAGCAGAGCTACATTATCGACAAGCGAATAACGCCCCGTTTCATTCCATATGAAAAGGCCGATCTGGTGATCGGCATCGCGATCGTCGTGATCGGTGCCGTGGCGATGATGGCGTTCACCGCAGCCGCCTTCCAGGGCACCGCGGGCTTCGGCAACTTCACCGATGCCGGCGCCGTCGCGACCGGGCTGGAAGCGCATGCCGGTCGCGCGGCCGGCGTGATGTTCGCGCTGGCGCTGCTGGATGCCAGCATCATCGGCGCCGCGGCCGTATCGCTTTCAACGGCCTATGCCCTTGGCGACGTATTCGCGGTGAACCATTCGCTGCATCGCAAGCCGACCGAGGCCTGGGGCTTCTACGTGGTCTATGCGGGGCTCATCGCCGTTGCCGCCGTCCTCGTGCTGCTGGGCAGCGACGCACTGCTCGGCCTGTTGACGAACGCCGTGCAGACCTTGGCCGGCGTGCTGCTGCCGTCCGCCACCGTCTTCCTGCTGCTGCTGTGCAACGACAAGGCGGTGCTCGGCCCCTGGGTCAACGGGCGTTGGCTGAACCTGTTCACCGGCGCGGTAATCTGGGTGCTGGTGATGCTGTCGATCATCCTGACTGCCGCGACGGTGTTCCCCGCTATCAGCGGTGAAACAATCCTGGCGGTTCTGGGCGGTGGCACCGCGCTGGGCGTTGTCGGCTTCGCCGGCCTGACCCTGGTGCGGCGGCGTCCGGCGCTGGCGGACGGCATTGCCAGCGTACCGCGCGCCACGTGGCGGATGCCGCCGCTGTCGGAGCTGCCGGCGCCTCGGCTGACGTTCGGCACACGGCTATGGATGGCCGTGCTGCGCGGCTACCTTGTCGCAGCCGTCCTCCTGGTTGCCTACAAGGTTGTGCAGGTGGCAATCGGCGGGTAGCGCGCGGCTGCGCACCATCGCCGGGACCGAACATCGCGGCGGTGTGCATCGTGTGCTGAACGCCATGGTCATGCATGATCGGCACCGCCGCCTGGTGCGGCCGCGGCTGAACCTGCCGCCTACAGCCCGCGGAATCCGGTCGGTCGGCCGAAATGCGCCCGCGCCACATACGTCGCCTGGACATTTTGCAGTGCCGATATGTGCGAGTTGTACATCGCCACATCGCCAAAATACCGCGCTAGCCGGCTGCCTTTTTTCGTTGGTGCGGACAGGGAGTTCTGGAACAGCAGTTCGACGGCCTGCCGAGCGAGACCGCCGGCCTGTTGGGCGAGGGCCCAGAGGCGGAGGTTGTCCTCGACTGTGATCGGCGTCCGGTCTCGCTGCCAGCGCCGACAATATTCCATGTAGCGGTCCGCCACGCCGTGCAGGATGGTTTCGGCCGCCTCGGTCATCGACAGCGCCAGCCCGAACGGCCGCTGGTAGTCGACGTGATCGGCCCATAGCAGGGCTGGGTCCGCCATCGAGCGATTGCGCAGCATCAGCGCCTCGAACTCATCCAGGGCGGCCCAGGCGGCGCCGACCACGACCGACACCAGCGAACAGTGATACGGGCCCATCATCCGCCCGAGATACATCGGGTTGCCGTGCAGGCGCGTGCCGGGCGTGCCGCCTTCCATGCCGTCCGGACGGGCGGCAAGCCAGTCGAGTTGGACAGCCATATGCTCTGGCACGAATATATCCCGCACCCGGGCGCTGTTCGATCCGCTGGCCCGCAGGCCCAGGGTGCGATCGCCGCCCCAGTCATCCAGGATCTCGAACGCGCCGCGCGGCACGACCACCTGCCGGGCGCCGGCGCCGTCCGGCAATGTGGCCCCGCACAAGAGATGCGTGGCATAGGGAATGCCCGAGCAGTAGTTCCACTGCCCATTCAGGATATAGCCGCCTGCAACCGGCTGCAGTGTGCCCATCGGCGCCGGACGATGCGGTGCGATGAAATGGCCGTCGTCGCCGAACAGTTCGCGCTGGGCCTGCTCCGGCCAGTGCGATGCAATCACGTAGGCGTGCGAGCCGCCGAGGGACAGGCACCAGCCCGCCCCGGGGTGGCCGCGGGAAATCTGCGCGATCAGGCGGTAGTTGACCCCGAGTTCGAACTCATACCCGCCGAACAGCCGCGGCTGCGTGACGCGGTAGAAGCCGGCTTTAACGAACGCCGCGTGGATTTCGGGTGAGTAGCTGCCGCGCTCATCGGCTTCGTCCTGCTGTTCCCGGAGCAGCCCGCGCAGGGCCACGGCGCGATCATAAAGCCGTTCGGGCGTCATGCCGGGTTCGGGGGGTGGGATCGGTCTTGGCCTGCTGCCTGCTGCAGAAACGACGTTCACCTTCTGACCTCCCTTCATTGAGGGTTCACTGTGCGGCCTGCCGGCCAAAGTCACAACCGGCAGGCTTGACGCGTTCACATTGCTTCATCATTCAGCCGAGGCGACTGATCGACTCGGCCTCGGATCACTGCATCCGTGGGCACCCCACTTCAGGGATTGTCATCGCCTGCCATGCTGAACCACGGCGCCTTTCCGTTTGAGCAGCTTGATCTTCTGGTCATGCTGCGGACCGTGATCAGCCTGGCCACGGCTTTCGTCCTTGGGACGGCCATCGGATTCGAGCGGCAATGGCGCCAGCGCTCGGCCGGGCTGCGCACCAACGTGCTGGTGGCACTCGGCGCCGCCGCGTTCGCCGACCTTGGCCTGCGGCTGCGCGGGGTGGAGGGCAGCACGCAGATCGTCGCGTATGTCGTCAGTGGCATCGGCTTCCTGGGCGCGGGCGTCATCCTGAAGGACGGCACCAACATCCGCGGCCTGAACACCGCCGCGACTCTGTGGTGCTCGGCCGCCGTCGGCACGTTCTGCGGAACCGGGCTGGTGTTTGAGGCCATTCTGCTGACCGTTGGCGTGCTAGCTGCCAACACGATGCTTCGCCCATTGGTGAACTGGGTCAATCGCCGACCGATCACCGCCGAAATGACCGAGGCGCTGTACCAGGTGCACGTCATATGCCGCCCGGATTCGGTTGCTGACGCGCGGGACCTGCTGGACACCGAGCTGAGCCGGGCGAATTACCCGATCCGGGAGGTCGAGACCTTGTCCAGCAGCGACGATTTGGTGGAACTTGCCGCCACGCTGGTTCCCACCACTGCGGAGGCGGCGGAACTGGACGGCGTGATCGCCGCGCTGGAACGTTCGCCTTCCATCCGCTCCGCAACCTGGACGGTTGGCACGACGGCATAGGGCATTCTGTGCTGCCGAGCAGGTTGCTCGTGGCTGGCCCTTGACGCCGCAACGACCGACCCCCACACCACGGACCATGACCGATCCCTTCGTCCACCCCGTCGAGCCTACCGCCGCCGCGGCGATCGAGGCCATTTCCGACGATCTTTCCCTGTTCGATGACTGGATGGACCGTTACGAATTCATCATCGGTCTCGGCCGCAAACTGCCGCCGTTCCCGGATGCATGGGCCGACGATGCGCACCGCGTCCCCGGCTGCCAGAGCCGCGTCTGGATGGAGGCCGTGCTGCGTGACGGCGTGCTGCTGTTCGCCGGCCAGTCCGATGCCGCCATCGTATCGGGCTTGGTGGCGCTGCTGCTGCGTGTCTATTCCGGCCGGACGCCGCAGGAAATCCTCGCCACCGACCCGGTGTTCCTGAAGGATCTCGGCCTGCTGGAGGCGTTGTCCACTAACCGTGGCAACGGCATCGCCGCCATGGCGCGCAAAGTGCGTGAGGTTGCCGCACTGCATCAGGGCGGCTGACCCGGCCAATGTCAGCGGCGCAACGGGTCGCCGTTTTCCTCGGCGCCTATTTCGCGGCCAATGCGGTCAACGCCTTCCTGCCGCTGTTTCTGTCAGACCGTGGTTTGACCGCGGGCGATATCGGCCATGTCCTGGCCGCGGCGACGTTGCTGAAGGTGCTGGCGGGCCCCGGTTGGGGCGATGTCGCGGATCGGATCGGCCGGCGCCGGCCGGTTCTGTTCACCGCCGCTCTGGCTGCCGCTGGCTTCGCGGCGGCCTATACGCAGGTCGCCGGCTACATGCCGTTGCTGCTGCTGGCGGCCGCGCAGGGCATTGCCGCCAGTGCCATCAATCCGCTCGCCGACTCCCTGACCCTGGCGTTGGCGCGAGAGGGACGGTTGCAGTACGGCCCGGTCCGGGCGGTGGGATCGGCCGCTTTCATGGTCGCCACCGCCGGCGCCGGCTGGCTGCTGAACCGTGCCGGCTCCTGGCTTGTGCCCTGGGTGCTGACCGCGCTCTACGGCTCAGCCGCCGCTTGCAGCCTGGCATTGCCCGAGGCGGATACGCCGCCCGCGGCGCCGCATGCGCTGGCCGGCCTGGCGCTGCTCCGCAACCGCCGGGGCTTTCGGCTGGCGGTTGCCTGTACCGCGCTGATCCAGGGTGCCCACGCCGCTTATTACGGGTTCGCTGCCCTGTTCTGGCGATCGCAGGGCATCAGTGACACCGTCATCGGCCTGTTGATCGCCGAGGGCATCATCGCCGAAATCCTGCTGTTCGCGCGTGGCCGCCGGCTGATCGAGCGTCTCGGCCCAGCGGGCCTGACTGGTTGCGCGGCCGCCGCGTCGGTCGTGCGCTGGCTGGTCATGGCCGCCGCGCCGCCATTGCCTGTGCTGGTTGCCATCCAGCCGCTGCACGCGGCGACGTTTGCCATGCAACATTTGTCGGCGATGCAGTTGCTCAGCCGGTCCGTACCGCCGGAGCGGGCGGCGACGGCGCAATCGCTGCATTCGGCGTTGGGCTACGGCGCGCCAACCGGCCTGATGATGCTGCTTGCCGGTTGGTTGTATGCGCGCTCGGGCGGACTGGCTTTCGCCAGCATGGCGATATTTGGCGGCGCCGCCTTGCTGCTGGTCCGCCCGTTGCGGGACGTTGGGCGGTTCAGCCTGGACGCGCCACGATATCGGTTTTGATCTTGTTGTAGACCTTGGACGGGATGATGTGCCGGCTCGTCAGTTCCTCGGTCGACTTGTACGGCCGGTTCTTGATGATCGCGTCGGCGCGGGCCTTGCCGATCCCCGGCAACTTGTCCAGTTCCGCGGCTGTGGCGGTATTGATATTCACCGGGGTCATGACGCCGGTGTGTGCTGCCGTCGCGGGCGCGGTTGTGCCGCGGACCGTGCCCGGGATCGATGTGGCAGGCGTTTGCGGTGTGGTCTGGGTGGTTTGTGCGACCGCCGGCATGGCCAGCATGGCGGCCATGGCAGTCACGAGTCCGATTCTCCTAAACGTCATATGTCATCCTCCGTTGCGTAACATCGAGATAACGTCATGCCGCTTCGCTGGTTTGTTCCGGCGGGAAGACTTCCGGCTCAAATCGGTCGGTTGCTGTGGCGAACCCTGCGGGACCGTTGCGCCGGCCTGGTCCTGTCGGCCATGGTGCCCTGGCCCGGCCCTGCGCTACGCTGTCGCAAATGCGTCAGGGAGAAGCGGAGCCATGCGTCCGGAAGAGGTTATTGCCGACAAGCGGCGCCCCTATACGGGTGCGGAATACATCCAAAGCCTGCGCGACGGGCGCGAAGTCTACATCGACGGCGAACGGGTCCCCGATGTCACGGCGCATCCGGCCTTCCGCAACTCGGTTCGCTCCATCGCCCGGCTGTATGATGCGCTGCATGATCCGAAGCGCCAGGATGTCCTGACCTGCCCGACCGACACCGGGTCCGGCGGCTACACTCACCGCTATTTCCGGGTGCAGCGATCGCGGGAGGATCTGGTCGCCGCACAGGGCGCCATCGCCGAATGGTCGCGGATGACATACGGATGGATGGGTCGCACGCCCGACTACAAGGCGGCGTACACCAATACCCTCGGGGCAAATGCCGATTATTACGGGCCGTGGGCTGGCAACGCCCGGGCTTGGTACAAGCGGGCGCAGGAAACGGTGCCATTCATGAACCACGCGATCGTCAATCCTCCGGTCGATCGCCACAAGCCGGCGGAACAGGTGAAAGACGTCTTCGTGTCGGTGCAGAAGGAGGTCGATGGCGGCATCATCGTCTCCGGCGCCAAGGTGGTGGCGACCTCGGCGGCCATCACGCATTACAATTTCATGGGGCAATCCTCGAAGACCGCGACCGAGGATCTGGACATGTCATTGATGTTCATCGTCCCCATCGATGCGCCGGGTCTGAAGCTGTTCTGCCGCACGTCTTACGAGCAGTCGGCGCGGGCCTACGGCAGCCCGTTCGACTATCCGCTGTCGTCTCGCTTTGATGAGAACGACGCGATCTTCGTCCTGGATAACGTCTTCGTGCCATGGGAGGACGTGTTCATCTATCGCGACCCGGCCCGGGTGCTCAGCTTCTATCCACGCTCGGGCTTTACCCAGGGCTTCCAGTTCCAGGGTTGCACCCGCTTCGCGGTCAAGCTGGACTTCATCGTTGGCTTGCTGGCCAAGGCGCTGCGCTGCACTGGCGGGGATGAGGCGCGCGGCAACCAGGTGCTGCTGGGGGAGGCTGTGGCCTGGCGTAACCTGTTCTGGTCACTCTCCAATGCGATGGCCTACAATCCGAACCCATGGAATGGTGACGCCGTGCTGCCCGACCTGAAGGTGGGGCAGGCGTATCGTGTGTTCGCGCCCGATGCATATCCGCGCATCAAGGACATCATTGAACGCACCGTCACCTCGGGCCTGATCTACCTGCCGTCCTCGGTCCGCGACTTTGCCAACCCGGCGATCGAGCCCTATCTGCGGCAATATGTCCGCGGTTCACACGGGATTGAATATAAGGAGCGGATCAAGATCATGAAGCTGCTGTGGGATTGCGTCGGCACGGAATTCGGCGGCCGGCACGAGCTATACGAGCGGAACTATGCCGGTGGCTGGGAGGATATCCGGGCGCAGACACTGGCCGGGGCCGAGAAGGGCGGTGACATGGCCAAGATGCAGGCACTGGTCGATCAGTGCATGGCCGAATACGACGAGCACGGATGGGTCGGCGATACCTGGGATTAAGCGCGATGGCTTTGAGTTTGAACGGCTATCTCGCCTTTGGTCTTCGCGCAGACCCCTGAATGCGTCGGCCGTCTCCCGCGCCGACCATGACCCGCAGGCGGCTGTTACCGGAACCGCGCCGCCGAGTACGGCGATAGGTCGGACGCCAGTGGCCGCCCCGCGACCAGATCGGCCACGATCTTTCCGGTCATCGCGCCCGCTGTCAGTCCGACATGGCCATGCCCGAAGGCGTGGATGACGTCGGCACATCCGGAAGCGGGTCCGAGGCACGGCAGCCCGTCCGGGGTGGACGGCCGGTGGCCCATCCACATCCTCACTCGGTCCGCCGGAAGATCGGCGGGCAATCCCGGATACACCGTCCGCGCGAAGCGCAGCAGCACCTCGGCCCGCCGCCAGTTGGGGGCAGCCGCCAGCCCCGCGAATTCCACCTGGCCGGCCAGTCGCAACCCTGCGGGCGTTATGACACACGCCATCTTTCCGTCACTCGGCATCACCGGATAGCGCGGCGTCACGCCGGGATCGGAAATCACCACGTGATACCCACGCTCGGTTTCCAGCGGGACCTTGTCACCGACGGCGGCGGCCAGGGTCTTCGAGTATGCACCGGCGGCAATCACCGCCTTGTCGCAGGTGACTTCTCCATCTTTGGTCGTCACCGCCCGCAGGCGGCCGCTCTCCACGCGGAACCCCACCGCGCGGGTGCGCCGGATGTCCGCGCCTAACGCCTTGGCATGCCGCACCAGGGCCGCCACATAGGCGCCGGGATCACGGCACTGCCCGTTCTCCTCAACCAGCAGCCCGAATTTGTAATGTCGATCCAGCGATGGCTCGCGCTGGCGAAGCTCGTCCTCATCCAGTTCCAGCCATTTCGTCCCGTTCTGGCGCCGCACCGACCAGGAAAATGCCTCCCGCGCATAGGCGGCACGATCAGGGAAGACGAACAGCACGCCTTGCCGGGCGATCAGGTCGCCAACCCCGGCCTCCTCGGCCAAGGCTCGGTGCAAAGCGGGAGCATCTGCCAGCAACGGCCGCAATGCCCGGGCCGTGGCCGCTATCTTCTGTTGCGTCGCCCCGGCGCGCAGGAATCGCACCAGCCAGGGTAGCAGCCGCGGCAGGTAGGTCCAGCGTATGGCCAGCGGGCCCAGAGGATCGCGCAGGTAACCGGGGACCTTGCGCCAGAGGCCGGGTGCCGACATCGGGATGACCGAACTCGGGTTGAGAAGTGTACCGTTGCCGTAACTGGCGGCTTGCTCGCCGCCTGGATCGTCTGGCTCGATGATAATGACCCCATGGCCGTCACGCAGCAGCCCGATCGCACAGGCGGCGCCGATGATGCCGCCGCCGATCACCGCCACGCGGCTCATGCAGAGGCCGATACGATCGTGGCACGCATCGCCGACCGGATCATGTCCGACCCGAACTGACTCCGCAACGCTTCGGCTGTTTGCGCCATCACCCGTTCCAGCGCATCCCCCGCTCGGCTTTCAATCTCAATCCGCAATGGTGTGCCGAGGCAGTAGCCCAAGGCCACGTCGCTCGCCGGCGCCTGAAACGGGAGATCGACGGTTGTATACATCGCATCGGTGAACCCGGCGGCCGTCAGATCATTGTCGATTATGTCCTCATCCGCGTAGCCGTGCATCTGCCGGGTTAGAAAAGACGGCGTATCGTTCGGAAAAGCGGCGGCGAGTGCTGCCTGCACGCATTCCGCCACAGGGTTGTGGCGCAATGGGCCGGGAACGCTGAAAACGAAACGCCCGCCCAGGACCATGACACGACGGGCCTCCCGCAGCACCGGCGCCTTATCGGGCATCGTGGCGATTGCGAAGTGACAGGCGATGATCCCGAAACTGGCGTCCCGGAACGGCAGTTCGGCCGGGTCAGCCCGCTGCCAACTGACCCGCGCGAGCGCACTGCCCTCTATTGCGGCATCAAATCGTGTCGAAATCGGATCGGTGGCAACGATCGCGATGCCGGCGGACATGGCGAGGGCGGTTGCCCGGGTCAGTGTTCCCGCGCCGGCAGCGATTTCCAGCAACGGCCCTGTGCTCAGCCTGGACAGCCGCTTTGCCATGTCAATGGCAAAGGGGGATAGCAGGTACGGGGCCAGATAACGGCAGCAAGCCTCGGACATCGTCAGCGGCTGCGCCAGGGTGGTCATGGTCATTCAGGCTCAAACCGCTTTTGTCAGGCCGTAGAACTGCGGCCAGCCGTCCGGCACGTTCTTCATATAGCTTTGAAATGCCGTTGGTTGTTGATACATGCCAAGCGGCGCATAGGTTGGGTCCTGCCAGAATGCGAGCTGCATCGCCTCGCAGATCTTGCGCTGCGCCGCCTGATCCGGGGCGTCGAACCACGTGGAATACATCGCCTCGATCTTTTCATTGTTGGGCCAGCCAAACCAGGCGGCCTTGCCGTTGCCGCGCAGCGCGATGTTGGGGGCGGGCGAAATGTTGCCGAAGCCGCCGAGCCAAGTGAAGAAGACGTTCCAGCCGCCTTTGTCGATGGGCTCCATGCTGGCGCGCCGTTGCACGACGGTGCCCCATTCCAGCCCCTGCAGATCGATATTGAAGCCGATCTTGCTCAGCGTGTCGGCCGCAACCTGGGATTCGGCCCAGATGGTCGGAATGGTTGTCGCGGCGAGGATGACAATCTTGCGGCCGTCATAACCGGCCGCGGCCAGGTCCTTCTTCAGTTTCGCGTAGTCCTTCGGCCCACGCGTGACCTCCACCCCGACGCTGCTCGCCATCGGCGTTCCGGGTACGAACAGGCCGACATCGGTGCGGTAAAGCGACGGTTCAGCGCCGCACACCGCCTCCATGACTTCCTTCTGGTCGATTGCCGCGACAACCACGCGCCGGATCGCCGGATTGTCGAACGGCGGATACAGGTGGTTGAAGCGCAGACACCCCATTTCCCCAGTGCGGTCCTTCACCGTGACCACCACGTCCCGGTAGCTTTTGACCTGCGGCACGAGGTCGAGCGTTGGGTTTTCCCACCAATCGATCTCCCGCTCCTGCAACGCGGCCGACGCGGTGGCAGGGTCGGGGATAAAGTTCCAGATCACCCGGTCGATGTTCACGATCTTCGGGCCGGCATGGAAGCTGGGCGTGCCGCTGGCGCGCGGCACATAAGCCTGATTTTTGGCGAATGCGACGCGGGAGCCGGGAATACGCTCATTCGCCAGGAATCTGAACGGGCCGCTGCCGATCGCCTCGGGGATTTGCTTGACCGGATCGGTTTCGGCCAGGCGCGTCGGCATGATGGCACACTGATATTCGGCGAGCGCGGCGCGGATCAGCGGAAAGGGCTGGTTCAGCCGGATGCGGATGACCTTGTCGGATGGGGCGCTGATTTCCGCCACGCGCTTCATCATTGCCTGGCCGAACGGGTTGCGCGCCGCGAAGCGTTTGATGGTGGCGGCGCAGTCCCGCGCCAGCACCTTTTCGCCATCGTGGAAGGAGAGGCCGTCCCGCAGGGTGAATTCCCAGGTCTTGCCGTCATCCTCGGTCCGGTGGCCTTCCACCATCTGCGGTTGGACCTGAAACTGGGCGTCGTAGGCGTACAGGGTATCAAAAACGGCCAGCGAATAGTTGCGGGTAATGTCCGCTGTGGTCCAGACCGGGTCCAGCGAGGCAAGGTCGGCGTGTGGAGTGAA